>NZ_MDZA01000045.1 GCF_001816125.1 Hymenobacter coccineus
GGTGAGCTGAGCGCGCAGGGCCGCCGCGTCGATGCCAGCCGGGGCCTTGGCGGCTTCGGGGGCGGGCGTGGCGGGGGCCTCCTGGGCCAGCTGCTCGGGGGCGATGGCGGCGGCGGCTTTCTCGTCGAGCTGGAACAGATACGCGTCGGCGCCGATGACCGGGGCCGGGCGGCGGCTCGAGTAGAATGTGCTGGCCTTGAAGCCCTGGCGCTTGTTGATGAGCTCGTAGGCCGCGTCGCCGTTGTGGCGGTGGGGCAGGAGCTGCACCACGGCGGCGGGCCAGGTTTCGAAGTCCTTCAAGTGCAGAAACGCCAGGGGCTTGGTGCTGGCCTTGGGGCCCAGCTGGCCGGCGGCCAGGGCCCGGTAGGGGCGGGCCGGGGTTTCCTCGCCGTAAGTGAAGAGCACGTCGGCCTCGGTGTTGTTGATGAGCGTGACGCCCAGCAGCTCGGGCGACTGGTTGACCAGGGCCAGGAACAGGCCCTTGGCGGCTGGCGCGGCGCTGGATGAAGACACTTTGCCGCCGGGGGCCTTGGCCGCGGCGGGGCCGCTGCTGGCCACGGCTGCCAGGGCCTCGGCCAGGGTGGGGGTTGCCTTGGCGGCGTTGGCCGCTGTGGGCTTGGGGATGTTGCTGCGGTCCTTCTTGCTGGCGTTGGCGTTGCGGCCGGGCTGCTGGCCGGGGCCGTAGGTGGGGGCGGCGCGGTTGAAGTTTTGGCTTTCGTCGGCGGCCACTACCACCACTTCGCGGCGCAGCACGGGGATGGTAAAATCGTTGTCGATGGCCACTTCCACCAGCTCGCTGTCGAGCAGGCGGGTCACGATGCCTTCTTCGGTGCCGGTAAGCAGGCGTACTCTATCTCCTACGTTCATGGTATTCGGGGTAGAAATTGGGGGCGGGGCGGCGGTCCGGGGAAAGTTCGGGTGCGCTTCGCAAAGGGTTGAATCGGTAAAACTACGTGGCTGGGGGGGCGTGCGGGTTGTGCCCGGCCGGCTGGGGGCCCCTGGGGGCCCCAGCATCTATACGCACAAATGGCCGCCAAGCGCCAGAAACCGGTCCCCCTGCGGCGCGAAAAAGTCCCGCGACGCCTCCGCAAAGGGCAAATAAATCATCAGCCCATCCTACGAGCTTCCTATCTTTGCGTAGCTATGCAATCGTTGCCAATAGTGAAATAATTGCCTTTTTTCCTCTTGATTTAACACTTATGAAAATACTTCGACTTTTTGGTGGCCTGCTGCTAAGCCTGGCGGTGCTGGCTGCCCGGGCGCAAGTCGTCACGGTGCAGCCCACGTTCTTCACCGCCGACACGCCCATTACCCTGACCTTCGACGCCACCCAGGGCAACGCCGGCCTGGCGGGCTACACCGGGTCGGTTTACATCTGGACCGGGGCCGTGACCGACAAAAGCGCCAACCAGGGCGACTGGAAAGGGGGCCCTCGGGTCAACTTCAACCAGCCCGACCCGGCCGCGCTGATGACGGCGCTCGGCGGCGACAAGTACAGCATCAGCTTCACGCCGCGGGCGTTCTACGGCCTGGCCGCCACCGATCAGCTGCTGAAGCTGGCCATGCTTTTCCGCAGCGGCGACGGCACAAAATCGGGCCGCGCCACCGGCGGGGCCGACATTTTCGTGGATGCCCAGGTGGCCGCCCTGGCCGTGCGCATCACGCAGCCGGTGCCCGCCACGACCGGCAACCCGCAGTTTGTGGCCCTGAACCAGCAGGTGGCCGTGGCCGGCACGTCCTCGGCCGCCGCCACGCTCACGCTCTACCTCAACGGCACGCAGGTGGCCCAGCAGGCCAACGCCACGGCCCTCAACGCTACCGTGACCATCGCCCAGACGGGGGCCAACGTGCTGCGCCTGACGGCCACCGCCGGCGGCCAAACCGTGGAAGACACCCAGACGCTGGTGGTGCGCCCGGCCGCCCCGGCCACCGCCGCGCTGCCCGCCGGGGCCCGTCCCGACGGCATCACCTATATCAACGGCGGTACGTCGGCCATTCTGAGCTTGAGCGCGCCGGGCAAGCAGTTTGTGTACGTGGTGGGCGAGTTCAACGACTGGCAGCCGACGGCGGCGGGCTTCATGAACCAGACGGCCGATAATCTGAGCACTACGCCCGCCACGGTGGCTGCCACCGGCCGCTGGTGGGTGCAGATTGACGGCCTCACGGCGGGCCAGGAGTACGCCTACCAATTCCTGGTAGACGGGCAGCTGCGCGTGGCCGACCCGTACTGCGAAAAGATTCTGGACCCGAACTCCGACGGGGGCATCCCAGCCGCCACGTACCCTGATTTGAAGGCGTATCCAACCGGCAAGACCACGGGCATTGTGTCGGTGCTGCAAAGCAACCAGGCGGCCTATGCCTGGCAAACCACCAACTTCCAGCGCCCGGCCCGTACCAATATGGTGACGTATGAGCTGCTGGTGCGCGACTTCGTGGGGGCCCACAACTACCAAACCCTGCGCGACACGCTGGGCTACTTGCAGCGCCTGGGCGTAAACGCCATCGAGTTGATGCCCATCAACGAGTTCGACGACAACGACAACTGGGGCTACAGCCCCGATTTCTACTTCGCGCCCGACAAGTACTACGGCACCAAAACGGCCCTCAAGCAATTCATCGATGAGTGCCACCGCCGCGGCATTGCCGTGGTGCTCGACATGGTGCTGAACCACTCCACCGGCCAGAGCCCCATGTTCCAGCTCTACGCCAACGGCAACAACCCCGCCGCCAACAACCCGTGGTTCAACGTGGGGGCCCCGCATCCCTACAGCGTGTACAACGACCTGAACCACGAGAGTCCCTACACCAAGTACTTCAGCAAGAAGGTGATGCAGTTCTGGCTCCAGGAGTACCACATCGATGGCTACCGCTTCGATCTGGCCGGTGGCTTCACCAATAAGGCCACCACCGAGGCCACCTACGCCGACTACGACCAGTCGCGTATTGACATCTGGAAGGACTACTACCAAACGTTGGTGGCCACCGACGCTACGCTGTACCCGATCCTGGAGCACTTCCCGGTGGACAGCGAGGCCAAAGCGCTGACTGACTACGGCTTCATGATTTGGGGCAACATGAACTACAACTACAACGAGGCCACCATGGGCTACGTGCCCACCTCCGACCTGAGCCGCGGCTACTACAAAACCCGCGGCTTCAACAACCCGAACCTGATTACCTACATGGAAAGCCACGACGAGGAGCGCCTGGCGTACAAAAACGCGGCCTTTGGCAACACCTCGGGTACTTACAGTACGAAGGATTTTGCCACGTCCATGGCTCGCAACGGCGAGGCGGCGGCGTTTTTCTTCACCGTGCCGGGGCCCAAAATGGTGTGGCAGTTCGGCGAGCTGGGCTACGACAAGTCCATCTTTCAGTGCCCCGACGGCTCCGTTCCCACGCCCTACCGCGACAACGACCAGTGCAAGCTGAGCGTTAAGCCCGCCCTCTGGTCGTACTACCAAGATGCTGCCCGCCGCAACCTGTTCAACGTGTACCGCAGCCTGATTGCGCTGAAGAAAACGCAGCCCGTGTTCGCCAATCCCACCGCGTACGACCAGCAGATGACCGGCGCCACCAAGCTCGTGCACCTTTCCGACGCCAACCTGAGCGTGACCGTGGTGGGCAACTTCGACGTGGTGGCCCAAACCGTGGTGCCCGCATTCCAGAGCGCCGGCACGTGGTACAACTACCTCACCGGCACCAGCCGCGCTGTGACGGACGTGAACGCGCCCCTGACGCTCCAGCCCGGCGAGTACGCCGTGTACACCTCGAAGCCCATCAACTCCAGCACCGGCACTGTGCTGGCTACCCGGCCGCAAACCACGGCCGCGTTCCGCCTAACGGCCTTCCCGAGCCCCACCGCCGGTGCGGCCACGCTGCACTACGAGCTGCCCGCCGCGGGCAGCGTCAGCGTCACGGTCAGCAACGTGCTGGGGGCCCTGGTGGCCACCGTGCCCACCGCCGGCCGCCAGGCCGCAGGGCCCCACGACCTGGCCCTGCCCACCGCCGCCCTCGCCAACGGCGTGTACCTGGTGCGCCTGCAAGCCGGCGGCCAGCAGCAAACCGCCCGCCTGCTGGTGCAGCACTAACGCGCCGTACCACCAAGCTGTGCTTGGTCTTGCTCTAGGGGCCCCAAGGCAGCATAGGCAGGCCAAGCACAGCTTGGTGGTACAGGCTTAGGCACCTTGCCGCTAACATCATTAGGGCACAAAAAAAAGGCGACCCACAAGGGTCGCCTTTTTTTGTGCGTAGGGCCCCCGGGGCCCCAGCGGTTAGTCTTTGGTGACGTGGTACTCCACGAGGTCGTCGATGGGGGAGCGGATGATTTTGCCCACCTGCATGCCGTGGCTGTTGGCCACCTGGGTGAGGGCGTCGCGGAAATTGTAGCCCACCGAGCCGATGCAGTTGAACGAGTAGTCCTGGTAGCGCGGGTAGTGCAGCACGATGTTCTGGAAGAACGCCTCGAAGCCCTGGCGCACGATTTCGCGGCAATAGCTCACGTTGTTGTGGTCGTAGGTGAACTTGGCGAAGCTGGCCAGGAAGCGGTTGGGCAGCGGCTGGTTGTAGAGGCGGTCGAGGATGTCGTTGCGCTCGCCCAGTTGGTAGGTGTCGCGGAAGGCGTCCTGCAAGCCGTCGGGCAGCAGGCCGCGCAGGTAATCGCTCATCAGGCGCTTGCCGATGAACGAGCCCGATCCTTCGTCGCCCAAAAAGTACCCCAGCGAGTCCACGTTGTAGGTGATCTTCTTGCCGTCGTAGAGGCACGAGTTGGTGCCCGTGCCGAGGATGGCGGCGAAGCCGGGGCCCCGGCCGAGCAGGGCGCGGGCGGCGGCCAGCAGGTCCTCGGTCACCTCCACCGTTTGGGCGTTCGGGAACAGCTGCTTGAGGGCGTTGCCGATGATGGCGGCCTTGGCGGGCGACGATACGCCGGCGCCGTAAAAGTGGATTTCGCGCACCTCGCCGCGGGGCAGCGTGTCAGGCAGGTTCTGGTCGAGCGAGCGGACGATGCCCGGCGTGTCGATGAAATCGGGGTTGTAGCCCTCCGTGTTAAAGTAGACGCGCTGGTTGGCGTCGTCGAGCTGGCACCAGCTGCACTTGGTGGAGCCGCCGTCGGCAATAAGAATCATGCGAAAGAATGAAAGAGTGGGACCGCGAAAGTAAGGAATTTGGGACGAGCCGCCGCGGGCGCGGTGCGCGGGGCCCCCAGCCACAAAAAAGGCCGCTCGACGGAGCGGCCTTTTTATGCGCAAGCAAAACCAACCAGTGGTTATTTGGTGATGGTGTAGCGCTGGTTAGCAATGTCGAGCTTGATGGTGTACGTGCCGGCCGCCGGGACGGTGATGTTGCCACCGCCGGCCACCAGGGCCCCGCCTGTGCTCGAGTTGCTGCCGTAGTTCACGGTCCAGGCCGCGTTCGAGCGGAACTTAAAGTCGCCTGCGTTCAGGGCCCGGGTCAGGTTATACGTCTTGGAATCGCAGTCGTAGGCCAGCTGCACGTCGGCGTCCCAGCTGATGCCGGCCGGCCCGATGATGCCCCAGGTATCCGAAGTGGGGGCCACGCAGGCCTTGTAAGAGGTTACCGTGAGCGGCAGCACCGGCGAGGCCTGGGGCGTGTTGGAGGCGTAGCGGGCGTTCAGGCGCACGTCCACGGGCGTGGCGGTGCCGGGCGTGATGCCCAGCGTGGTGAGGGCCGTGTTCAGGGCTTCCACCGTTACGTTGGTGGGGCTGGTGCCGGCGTCAATCGTGGCGGGGGCCGTAAAGGCGCCGCCCTTCTTGTCAATCTGCAACTGGTAGGTGATGGCCGGGTTGTAGGGCGCATCGGTGTTGGTCCAGGTAAAGCCCGTCACGGGCGTCCAGGTATAGGTCACGGCGGTGCTCGTGGCGTTGGCCTGGGCCAGCACTACGGCAGTAGTGGAGGCGGTGAGCGTGGGCGCGTTGGTGGGCGTAATGGTTGCCTGCACCTCGTCTTTCTTGCAGCCGGTGAGGGCCACCGCCGCCACGGTGCAAATGCCAACTGCTTGGGTAAGCCAGTTTTTCATGGAAGTAAATGAGTGGGAGTGGGAATGATAAAAAATGTTTCCCCAGCCCCGCCCGGGGCCCTAAAAGCGCCGGGCAGGGGCCGGGGAAACAACGGTTAGTACCCGGGGTTCTGCACCAGGTTGGGGTTCACGCTAATGTCCGACGACGGAATCGGGAACAGGTTGCGGGTGTCGGGCACGCTGGTGCCGGCAGCCACGCCGCCCTTCCAGGCCCAGAGGTAGGCCGCGGTGGTGAAGCGGTTGTAGCGGATGAGGTCGGTGCGGCGGGTGCCTTCCCAGTACAGCTCGCGTGAACGCTCGCTGAGGATAAAATCCGTGGTGAGGGCGCTGGCGGTGATGTTGCCGGCCGTCGTGTTCTTGTAGGCCCGGCGGCGAATCAGGTTCACGTAGGTGAGGGCCTGGGGCAGGTTGGCATTCGTGCGCACAGCGGCTTCGGCGTACATCAGGTACACGTCGGCCAGGCGGAACATCGGGTAGTCGGTGTCCACAAACGTGGCATCGGTGCCGGCCGCCCCAGTCGAGCTGACGTTCTTAAACTTGATGGGCACGTAGCCGTTGTAAAAGTTCGTCTGCGAAATCACGTCCATCGTCTGGCCGCCGGTCACAAATTTGCCGCGGGTATCCGAGGCCGTGTCCGAGAACTGTTGGAAGAGCTTGGGCGTGGTGCGAATGCCGCCCCAGCCCCCGCCGATGCCGTACTTAACGGGGTTCCAGTTGGCGTCGGCCGTACCAGCCACGGCCGCGTGGGTCAGGAAGGTGGTGCCACCGTAAGTCTGGGTGCGCTTGCCGTCGAACACAATCGGGAAGATGATTTCCGGCGACGTGTTGTTGTCGATGAGGAAGTTGCGGGCGTAGGCCGAGGCCGAGGCCGTGGCGTTGGTTTGCAGCGAATAGCCGCCGGAGTCAATCACCTTGGCGGCGTAGGTCAGGCAGTCGGCGTAGCGGGCGGTGCCCGTGTACACCTGGGCGTTGAGGTACATTTTGGCCAGCAGCGTCCAGGCGGCGGCCTTGTTGGCGCGGCCGTACTGGTTGGCGCTCTGGCTGGGGGCCAGTAGGTCGGCGTCAATGGCCTTCAGCTCCGACTCAAGGTAGGTGAAGAGGTCGGCGCGGGTGATTTGCCGGGGCGGCGTGGTGCCCCCAATCGGGTCGGCTTCGGTGGCGAAGGGCGGGTTGCCGTACAGGTCCATGGCGTGGTAGTACGCCAGAGCCCGCAGGAAGCGCACCTCGGCCCGGTAGGCCTGGATGTCGGTCAGGTCGGTGCCGCTGATGCCGCGGGCGCTGAGCTTGTCGTCGGTGGCCTCGGCCAGGAAGCCGTTGCACACCGTGATTTCGTACAGGATGCGGCTGTAGAGGCCCTGCACCAGCACGCCGCTCGACGTCCAGTTCAGGTTGTGCCAGTCCTGCACGCCGGGGTCGCCCCACTGAATGACGGCCTCGTCGGTCGTCAGCTCCTGGGCGCTCCACAGCGAGCGCACGTAGTCCGAGGTGCCCTGGTCGATGCCCAGCACGTCACCGCTTCCGGCGTCGGGGCCGCCGGGGCCCGTCACGGCGAAGCCGCTGTAGGCCTTGGCGGCTACCGTGCGGTAGCCGGCCGCGTCCTTGTACACGGCGTCCGTGCTCAGGTCGTAGGTAGGGGTGCGGTCCAGGTCTTTGTTGCACGACGAAGCCACCAGGAGCAGCGACGACGTGAAGCCCAGAACGGCCGCGTTCCGAAAAATAATATTTTTCATATAGTGCTAGGGGTGGGAAGTTAGATACTTAGGTTCAGGCCGAACGTGTAGGTGCGGGGGCGCGGGTACACGTTGTTGTCCACGCCGTTCGGAATCTCCGGGTCGAGGCCGGTGTACTTCGTGGCCACAAACACGTTCTGTACGGCGGCGCTCAGGCGCAGGCTGCCCTTGCCGTTCAGCACTTTGCCGGCGTTGTAGCCCAGGGTTACGTTATCCATACGCAGGAAAGAAGCGTTTTGGATGTAGTAATCCGACGAGTAGCGGGCCTGGCTGGAGTTCACGAAGCCGGTGTAGTTGGCGTCGCGCACCACGTTGGCGGCGAAAGTGGTTTGGCCCACAATGCCCTGGTAGTTGCCCAGGTTGGCGTTCACGTTGTTGTACACGTAGTTGCCCAGGTTGGCGCGCAGCGAGAAGGCCAGGCTCAGGCGGTCGTAGCTCACGTTCGAGCCAAAGCCGAGCAGCACTTTCGGGGCCGACTGCTGGAAGATGCGGCGGTCGTTGGAGTCGATTTTGCCGTCGGCGTTGGTGTCCACGTACACGCCGTCCACGGGCTTGCCGTTGGCGCCGTAGGCTTGCTGGTACACGTAGAAGGCCGACGAGGGCGAGCCCACGCGGTAGTTGCCGATGTTAGTGCCCGTGCCGCCCGCGATGCCGGTGTTCTCGATGCCCTGGAAATCGGCGGCCTGGGGCCCCAGCGAGAGGATGCGGTTCACGTTGTAGGTGGCGTTGGCGTTCACGGTCCAGTTGATGCGCTCACTCTGGATGGCGTTGCCGTTCAGGTTCAGCTCAATGCCCTTGTTCTCCAGCGAGCCCACGTTCGACACGAGCCGGTTGGTAAAGTTCACCAGGCCCGGGATGGGAATGACGGCCAGCAGGTCAGTGGTTTTGCGGTAGTAAGCGTCGGCGCTCAAGGTGAGGCGGTTATCGAAGAAGCCAAAGTCCAGGCCGGCGTTGTAGGTGCTGGTTTGCTCCCACTTCAGGTTGCTGTTGTAGCCCAGGGGCGAGTAGGGGGTGTAGTACACGCCGCCGAGCTGGTACTGGGCGGTGGGCACGTTCTGCTGGAAGCGCTGGATGTAGGGATAGTCGCTGCCAGCGGCGGCCACTACGTCCTGCTGGCCGGTGATGCCGTAGCCCACGCGGAATTTCAGGTCCGAAAAAGCGGTGTTGTCCTTGAGGAAGTTCTCCTCCTTGATGCGCCAGGCGAACGAGGCGGCCGGGAACAGGGCGTTGCGGTTGTCGGGCGAGAAGCGCGACGAGGCATCGTTACGCAGCGTGCCGGTGAAGATGTAGCGGTTGTTGAGCGTCAGGTTGGCCCGGCCGTAGTACGAGAGGATGGTGTACTGGGTGCGGAACGGGTTGTTGGGGGCCAGCGTGCGCACGGTGGTGGCGTCGCCCAGGTAGCTGGCGTAGGCGGGGGCCGTCGTCACGAAGTCCTGGTACGAGTAACCGGCCAGCAGCTCCAGGCGGCTGGTTTCGCTCAGCTGCTTGGTGTAGTTCAGGTAGGCTTCGAGTAGCTTGTTGTTGCGCTGCTGCGAGTAGTAGTTGTACGAGCCGCCGCGGGCCGTGGTGTTGGTGGGGTCGAGCGGGTTGTTGAAGTAGGTGCCGGCCGAGCGGGCATCCACCAGGTTGGTGCCGGTGGTGCGGGTCACGTCGTAGCCCAGGTTCACGTTGGCGTGCAGGTCGGGCAAAAAGTGCAACTTGTAGTCAAGCTGCACGTTGCCGATGCTGCGCTTCACGGTGCTGCGGTTGCGCTGGAGCATGAGCGTGGCCACGGGGTTGGTGGGCACATTCTGCTGGGGCGTGCCGTTGCCTTGCAGGTACTGGAAGTAGTTGGCGTAGTCCGCGTTGTCGCTGAACACGTTCTGCGTGGGGTCGAAAGCCAGGGCCGAGCCAATGGCACCGGCGTCGGCGAAGTTGTTGTCCACCCAGGTGCCCTTCACGTTGGCGTTGATGCGCAAGTGGTTGTCGAGCAGGATGGGGTTCAAGCTCAGTGAGCCTGAGTTGCGGATGAGGCGGTTAGTAATGAGGATGCCTTGCTGCTCCAGGTTGCCAATGGAGGCGCGGAAGGGCAGCTTGCCCACGGCGCCGGTCAGGCTAACGTTGTTGTCGTAGCTCATGGCGTTGCGGAAAATCTGCTTCTGCCAATCGGTGTTGCCCGTGCCGAGCAAGGCTACCTGCTGGGGCGCAACGGCCTGCACTGTGGCCCGAAACTCGTCCGGCGTCAGCACGGCCACCGAGTTGTAGCGGGCCGCCAGCGACGTGTTCGACACCAAGTTGACGGTCAGCTTGTCGCCCATGCTGCCTTTTTTGGTGGTGATGAGGATTACCCCGTTTGAGGCGCGCGAGCCGTAGATGGCCGTGGCCGAGGCGTCCTTCAGCACCGTATAGGTTTCGATGTCGTTGGGGTTGATGAGGCTCAGTGGGTTCGATACGCCGGCCACCGCGAAGTTGCCCGTGCCCGAAGGGGTGTCCACCGGCACGCCATCAATCACGATGAGCGGGTTGTTGTTGGCGTTCAGCGACGAACCCCCGCGGATGCGGATGGTGGTGCCGGCGCCCGGGGCCCCGCCGTCGGTCGTAATCTGCACGCCGGCTACCTTGCCCTGGATCAATTGCTCGGGGTTGGTCACTTGGCCTTGCACGAAGTCCTTGGCGTTCACGGTCGTGATGGCGCCGGTCACGTCCTGCTTGCGCTGGGTGCCGTAGCCAATCACCACGGCCTCGCCCAGCTCGGTGGCGTTCACGGAGAGGGCCGCGCTGACCGCCACGTTCTGGCCAGCCACAATGGTGACCGGGCGGCGCACCTCGTTGTAACCCACGAAGGTGAGTACAATCGTTTGCGGGCCAGCCGGAATGTTAGCGATGCGAAAGTTGCCGTCCACGTCGCTGGAAACTCCCAGGGTAGTACCCGCCACCAGCACGGTAGCGCCGGGAATACCCGTATTCTTCTCGTCGAGCACGCGCCCGCTCACCGAGCCGGTTTGTGCCTGGGCCACAGCAGTAAAGCCCAGCAGCGTAAATAAAAGCAAAACCCAAAGTTTTGCTAGGTAAGGTTGTTTCATGGAAACAGGAATTGGTAAAAAATGGAGAACTGGTGTAGAAAAAATAGTAGGCAAGCAGCGTTTTTGGGGGGACAAAATTACCGAATTTTCGGTGAAAAAGCGCAATAATATGTGTTATTGGTTTTATCCTATCGGTGCTCGATGAGTTTTCGCGTCTGGTCCGCTTGCTCGGGGGCCCCTGGGTATGCAAACGATGGCGATAGATGCCCGCTGGGGGCCCCAGAAGCGGGGTGGGGCCCAGCGGGTTGGTAATGCGGGGCGGTGCCTACCTTTGAGGGCTAACCGCGTAAGTTCTCCGCTGCATGAAATCGTTGCTACTCTTCGCTTTGGGTTTGCTGCCCGTTGTGGGCGCGGCCCAGTCGTCGCCCCGCGCCCGGGCTGGCCGCGCCGCTAAGGGCGAGCCGGAAACCCTGGTGAGCCGCGTGCGGCTGGCCGAGCCGGTGCTGGTATTTTACCGGGCCCCGGGCACCGGCCAAGCCACCCAGCAGCTGGTGATGGACAAGCAACAGCTGCCCCTGCTGCTCACCCTCTCGTTGGAGGAGCTGGCCCAGCGGCGCGGCATCTTCGTTGATGGCCTCAGCAACCCGGCGCTGCCCGGCACCGACGCCCAGAAAGTGCGCCTTTCGGGCCCCAGCCTGCTGGCGGGCCCCGAGCGCCGCCCGGCCGGCGACGGCCGCAGCACCTACGCCCGCCTGAAGGTGCCCGCCCCCGGCGAGCTATACGTGGTGCGCGAGTCGGCCGAGGAGTACCGCCACTTCGTGGCCGCCCCGGGCGCGGGCTACCGCATCGATTTCCAAACCAACGGCCTGCCGGGTATCGACTCAGTGCGGGCTATTTACACGCTGCGCAAAATCGACGCCTCGGAGCGCGGGGCCGGCGAAGGGGCCACCCTGCGCTAGCGCGGCGTTCCGCTTTTTCATCTATGTCTTTTACTACCTCGCCGCCGCCCGGGGCCCCGGTGGCCCGCTGTGCCGTGCTGGGGGCCCTAAACGCCGACCGCCTCGCTGCCCGGGGCCCCAGCACGGCCAGCCCCCAGGTGCAGGTGCTCGACACTGCGTTTTTCATGCCGCAGCTGGGCCGCCACCGGCGCGTGTGGCTGTACCTGCCCGCCGACTATGCCCGCCACCCCCAGCGCCGCTACCCGGTGCTGTACCTGCAAGACGGCCAGAACGTGTTCGACGCGGCCACCGCCTTCGCCGGCGAGTGGGGCGTGGACGAAACCCTGGACCGCCTCCGCGCCAGCGGCCAGGACCCCACCGGCTGCATTGTGGTGGCCGTGGACAACGGCAGCCGCTACCGGGGCGACGAGTACATCCCGTGGCCCAACCCCCGCATCAAAACCGGGGGCCAGGGCGCGGCCTACGTCGATTTCCTGGCCCTCACCCTCAAGCCCTACATCGACCGGCACTACCGCACCCGCCCCGACGCGGCCCATACCGGCATTGCCGGCTCCAGCTTGGGGGGGCTCATTTCGGTGTACGCCGCCCTACGCTACCCGGCCGTGTTCGGGCGCGTGGGGGCCTTCTCGCCCGCCTTTTGGGTCTGCAACGATTCGTTGCAAGCCTACGCGCGGCAGCACCCGCCGGCGCCTACCGCCAAGTTTTACCTGGTGGCCGGGGCCAAGGAAGACAGCTCCATGCTGCCCCTGATGGCGCAGTGGCGCGACGTGCTGCACGCCGCTGGCGTACCCGCCGCTCACCTGGCCTACCACGCCGCTCCCGACGGCGAGCACCGCGAATGGTTCTGGCAGCGCGAGTTTGCCGCCGCCTACGAGTGGCTGTTCGACCGGCACCGCTAATAGTTGGGGCCCCTACGCAAAAGAGCGCGCCATTCGTAGGCGCGTTCCTTTGCGTAGCCCCAACTTAATTTTTGGGTCGGTGTTCCGCAGCGTTGTAGAACGGAGTGGCACTCAGTTTGGAGTTCGCATGGAAACGGAGTGTCACCCCATTAGTATCTCTACTGCGGCAATAACCAATGATTAGTCAGCGAGAAAGATGCTTCAACAGGCTCAGCATGACGGATTCCGGTTATTTAATGAAAATCCTCGACACCCCAGCCTATTGCAGCGATACCGATTCCAGGTCCACCGTCAGCGGCGCGGGCCCGGCCGGGGCGGCATCCAGCACCACTTGCAGCACCTCGGCGTCGGCCAGCTTTAGGGCCCCTGGGGCCCCGGGCGCGGCGTAATCGAGCGGCAAAA
>NZ_MDZA01000046.1 GCF_001816125.1 Hymenobacter coccineus
GCCGCACCCGTCCGCGCCCGCCACCCAAAAGCGGGGCCCCAAGCCCGCCGCCACCGTAGCCGCTCCAGCTGCTCCAGCTGCCCCCGCTGCCAAGCGCACGACGAAAGCTGCCGCCACGCCCGCTCCCAAGAAGCGGGGGCCCAAGCCCGGCACACCGGCCACCGGCGCCAAGCGGGGCCCCAAGCCCCGCGCCGAACAGGCCGCGCCCGCCACCACGGCCCCCGAGCCCGAAACCACAGACCTGCTCAACTCGTCGGACAGCGCCAGCACCGGCGAGGTTAGCGCGTAAGCCCCTGGCATTGCCGCCAAAAAGCCGGCCCGCTGCTTCCCTTGGGGAGCGGCGGGCCGGCTTTTTGGCGGGCGGGCCCCAACGGGGCTAGGGCTGGAGGCCCAGCGTGTCGCCCTCGTAGCGAATGCGGCGGATGCGGGTTTCGGGCGTGGTGGTGTTGGCCGAGTTGGTGCCCAAGGTTTCGATGCGCTTGCGGGAGTTGATGTCGGCAGCCTGCTCGCCCAGGCGCACGCGGCCGAGCGTGGCGTCGGGCACGGCCCCACCCGGGGTGTTATAGCCGCCGTTGCTGTTGTAGATGGCGCGGCGGTCGGCGTCGGAGTTCACGACGGTGGGCGTGACGCGGGGCGAGGCCAGCTCGGAGGTTTGCTCAGTAGCGGTGCAGGCCCCCAGGCCGGCGGCCGCGCCCAGGGCCGCAAGTAGTCGAAGTAGTTTCATAATTCCGGGACGATGCAAAACGGCCGCCCAGGTGCGGGCGGCCGTTGCTTCAAACGCGGGGCAGGGCCCCGGGGTTGGGGCCCGGCTATGCGGCCACCGGAGCCATGGCTTCCAGCACGCCGTCCCACAGGGCCAGGCGGGCCTCCAGGCTGCGCTGGGCCACGTTTTGCGCAGCTTGCCAACGCTGCGAATCGTCGGCGCACAGCTCGCGCACCATCTGCTGGGCCAGGGGCGTGTGCACCTCCTCATCGAGCTGAATGTGGCGGTCGAGGTAGTAAATAAACGTGTCGAGCTGGCCCGGGAACTGCTTTTGCAAGCGCCCCACTAGCTGCCGGAACATGTCGGGAATCAGGTCTTCGCGGCCGTAGGTGAAGGCGGCGGCCACTGCGTGCGGCTGCCCAGCGCCAATGATGTCGAACGTAGTGTTCACGAACTGCTGCACCGAGGCGGGGGCCCCGGCGGCCTCTAGGGCGGCGGCTACCGACTGGCCGGTAGCCAGCGCGGCCAGCAGCCGCTCGGCGGGCGCGGTGTCGGCCCCGCACGCGCGCATGGCTTGCAGGTACAGCTCGAAGTGGCTGGTGGGTCGCCCCTGGGGGTCTATGTCCGACTCCTCCTCCAGCACAATCTCGTTGATGAGGCGGCGCGTGGCGGGGTTGGCCGTGGGGTACCAGGGCAGCGTCACGCAGGTCAGCTCGCGCTGCAAGGCTTTCAGCAACGACATGAAATCCCACACCGCAAACACGTGGTGCGACATGAACAGCCGCAGGTCGTCGAGGGACTGAATTTGCTGGTAGAGGCCGTGGACCAGCAGGCGCTGGCGGGTAGGCAGCAGGCCCGCTTGCAGGGCCTCGGTGGTGTTGGAAGTGGGCGACATAAACATCAGTGAATAGAAGAGTAAGTCAGGGTTTTAACATCCCACCGGGGCCCCAGATTGTTTGCCGGGGCCCCGGCTGGCCCGCGCAAAAGCCGCCCCTGCGCAGCGGGCAAAAACAGCTTTCACGGCGAGCTACAAGGAACAACTCAAAAACCTATTTCTTCTCAAACACCAAGGCGTTGCCGTCCATGCAGTACCGCTCGCCGGTGGGCTTGGGGCCGTCGCTGAACACGTGGCCGAGGTGGCCGCCGCACTTGGCGCACACAATCTCGTCGCGGCTCATGCCGAAGCTTTCGTCCGACTTCACCTTCAGGCTGGCGCTGTTGGCCGGGGCCCAAAAGCTGGGCCAGCCGGTGCCCGACTCAAACTTGGTAGCAGAGGTAAACAGCAGGTTGTGGTCGGCGGCGCAGTAGTAGGTGCCGGCGGCGTGGTTGTCGTAGTATTTGCCCGTGAACGGCCGCTCGGTACCCTCTTCCCGCAGGATGTAGTACTGATCGGGCGTGAGCTGCTTGCGCCACTCGGCGTTGGTTTTTTGGACGGGGAACTCGCCGGGCTTGCCCGTGAAGGCGGCCGGCTTGGGGTAGGTGCCAGGAGCCGCCGTTTGGCCCTTGGGCGTGGCCAAAGCCAAGGTACCGGGCTGCTGCTGAGAACAGGCCACGTTGAGCGTAAGGGCGGAAATGACGAAAGACAATAAGGCGGAGCGCATAGAAAGAGGAGATTAATCTTAAGGAATGATGCTTGAACCAGTCAACATACGGAGCTGGGCCCTAGTTCGGTCGGCAGGGTAGACGCCAACCGGCCGGGAACCTTACACCCCACCTAACCGATTTAGGGCGACGCGCTTGGCTGCGCAGCTGCGCGCCGCGGCGGCCAGGGGTTAAGACTTGATTACCACGAGGCTTTGCGCCTTTTTGTACGTACCTTTGCACCCGCAAAAACAACCCATATGGCCAACAACATTCGGAACATTGCCATCATCGCTCACGTTGACCACGGCAAGACTACTCTGGTGGATAAGATTATCCACGCATCCAAGATTTTCGACGCGCACCAGCACTTCGACGACCTGATTCTCGACGACAACCCCCTGGAGCGCGAGCGTGGCATTACCATCGTTTCCAAAAACGTATCGGTACGCTACAACGGCACCAAAATCAACATCATCGACACCCCCGGTCACGCCGACTTTGGCGGCGAGGTAGAGCGCGTGTTGAAGCTAGCCGACGGCGTGCTGCTACTCGTGGACGCCTTTGAAGGCGCCATGCCGCAGACCCGCTTCGTGCTGGGCAAAGCCATCGACCTGGGCCTGAAGCCCATTGTGGTGGTGAACAAAGTAGACAAAGAGAACTGCCGCCCCGACGAGGTGCACGAGCAGGTGTTCGATCTGATGTTCAACCTCGGCGCTTCGGAAGACCAGCTTGATTTCGTGACTTTGTACGGCTCCTCGAAGCAGGGCTGGATGAGCACCGACTGGAAAGTGAAGACCGACAACCTGATTCCGCTGCTCGACGCGGTTATCTCCTCGATTCCGCCCGCGCCGACCCTGGAAGGCACGCCCCAGATGCAGATTACCTCGCTCGACTACTCGTCGTTCGTGGGCCGCATCGCCATCGGCCGTGTGCACCGCGGCACGCTGAAGGAAGGTGCCAACATGAGCCTGATGAAGGCCGACGGTAGCATCAAGAAAGTAAAAATCCGCGAGCTGCACGTGTTTGAAGGCCTCGGCCGCGTGAAAGTGGACGAAGTGAGCAGCGGCGAAATCTGCGCCGTGTCGGGCATCGAAGGCTTCGACATCGGTGATACGCTGGCCGACGCCGACAACCCCGAGCAATTGGCGCGCATCAGCATCGACGAGCCGACGATGAACATGCTGTTCACCATCAACAACTCGCCGTTCTTCGGCAAAGAAGGCAAGTTCGTGACCTCGCGCCACCTGCGCGACCGCCTGTTCAAGGAAACCGAGAAAAACCTCGCCCTGCGCGTGGAAACCACCGACAAGGAGGATACCTTCCTCGTGTTCGGCCGCGGCATCCTGCACTTGTCGGTACTGATTGAAACCATGCGCCGCGAAGGCTACGAGCTGCAAGTGGGCCAGCCCCAGGTGCTGTTCAAAGAGGACGAGAAAGGCAAGCGCACCGAGCCCATCGAATTGCTGGTGGTGGACGTGCCCGAGGAATCGGCCGGCAAAGTGATTGAGCTGGTGAGCATGCGCAAGGGCGAAATGACCATCATGGAGCCCAAGGGCGACTTGCAGCACTTGGAATTCACCATTCCGTCGCGCGGCCTGATTGGCCTGCGCAACAACGTGCTGACCGCCACCGGCGGCGAGGCCATCATGAACCACCGCTTCGTGGACTACGAAGAGCACAAGGGCCCCATCCCCGGCCGCATCGCCGGCTCGCTGATTTCGTTGGAGACGGGCCCCGGCACCGCCTACACGATTGACAAGTTGCAGGACCGCGGCTCGTTCTTCGTCGACCCGGGCGAGGAAGTGTACAGCGGCCAGGTTATTGGCGAGCACACCCGCCCGAACGACTTGACCGTGAACATCCAGAAGGGCAAGAAGCTGACCAACATGCGCGCGTCGGGCACCGACGACAACGCCAAGATTGTGCCCAAGCGCCAGTTTTCGCTGGAAGAAGCCATGGAATACATCCAGAAGGATGAGTACCTGGAAGTGACGCCGAAGTCGATCCGGATGCGCAAGATTCTGCTCGACGAGAACGAGCGCCTGCGCTACGCCAAAACGGCCGAGTAAACCACTGATTTTCGCGGATCAACCGTGATTTCACTGATTATTTTTTGAGAGAGGGCGCGGCTTTGGTCGCGCCCTTTTTTCATTTAAATAGGAAGAGAAACGCGCGTGGTAGAAAGTACGTTTCCCAACCAGTGCCATCGGAGTGGTATCATTACAGTGCGTTTTAGGCGCGTTTGAGCAATGCTGGAAAAAACTGGTCAAATCGAGATTCATATTAGTGGCCGACAGGGGGCTTTTGCCTTGTCGCCGGCTACGTATGACGTAAAGGCGGTGCTGGCCACCCTACAGCACGTAGAAGGCCTGCTATTTGGAGGTCCGAAGCGGGATCGGCCATTAGTTTCCTACGAAATCAAGGAAGGCTCGGTGCGGCATCTGCTAACTACGGCGCTACAGACAGTTATTGGGTTCAACGCTATTTTGCAGGCAGTGCAAACGCAGGGCGACCTCGATTTTTTACAACCTGACACGGCGAAAGCAATAGAGTATTTCCAAGCTGAAGCTCGGCAGCACGACTTTCAATTTGCGATAAAAACCTCGCTAGCTGACGCAAGCACCTTGGTAATTGATGCCACGACTCATTACGAGCGCACAGCAGTGACCTGGGTTGACGCGGAATTTTACTTTTATGGCCGCATCACGGACATGGGTGGTTCGACCCGGCCCAACATCCATTTGCAAACCGCCGAAGCAGGCACGGTAGTATTGCAAGCCACCAAGGAAGAGTTGAAACGAATTGAAGGCAATCCTCTTTACCGCGACTATGGGATGCGGGCTACTGGCCAGCAGGATGCACAGACGGGCGAAGTGAATCGCAACAATCTGCATTTCATTGAGATGATTGACTATGAGAGCCGTTATGAGGAGCAGTATCTGGCGACCCTGCGGCGCAAAGCCACGAAAAACGACTGGCCGCTGGATGCAGATGCCTGGCTACGGGAACTACGAGGCTATGCTGATTAAGGAATGTTGAATAAAAGTGTACTGCTCGAAACCAGCTTTTTCATCAGGCTACTCAACCCGAGTGATCCTTTGGCGCGACAAGCAGAAGGCTACTTTCGATATTTTCAGCAGGAACAGTACCCAATGCTGATTTCTACGGTGAGCATCGCGGAGTTTTGCGTGCTTGGCGCTTTGGACCAGCTGCCACTAAAAAACCTCCGGGTTTTGCCGTTCAATGTTGTTCATGCGGTGCGAGCAGGAGAGTTTGCGGCGGCAGTATTCGCAAGCAAAGGGCGCAACCTGCTTTTAAACCGCAATATTATTCCCAACGATACCAAGCTGTTTGCCCAAGCCGATAGTGAGGCTTCAATCGGTTATTACTTAACCTCTGACTCAGAAAGCGGTAAAGTGCATACCCTTTTGCGGCAAACAGGTCAAAACCCACGCTTTCAATTTGTGGATTTAAAAACCCCTCATACGGAGGTATTCGGCACGCTTGGCTTTTGATTAGCTAAAGGCTGTACATACCTGCCGCTTACAATTACCATGAGCCCCACCCCGCTGCACCAATTCGTTCAACACTTCACCGGCGCCAACGCCGCCGCCGCCGCGCGGGCCACGGCCCGGCTGGCCCTGGTGCTCACCGACCCGGAGGCTTACCAAATAGAGTTTGCCGAGGAGCTGGCCGAGCGGGGCATGGCGGGGGCCCTGCCCGCCCAGGAGCTGCGCGACGTGGCCCTGCTCGACACGCTGCTGGCCGAAGACCTGGCCTGGGAGAGCGACGAGCAGGACACCTCGGCCGAGCTGGCGGAAGCACTCAACGAAATCCTGGCGCAGCAGGGCCAGGGGCTGGCCCTGGCCCCCGGGGCCCTGGCCGGCCGCCGCGGCGCGGGCCCCGAGCAGCTCGACGCCGCGCAGGACGCGCTGGAGGCGCTGGGCCAGGCCCTGGTGCTGTTCACGCTCGATAGCGACGTGTTTCCGCTGGGCATTGTGGCCGATGCGCAGGCGGAGGCCGTGCGCCAGCAGGCCGACACCCTAGGCTTTGGCGTGACGGTGTATTAGCGCAAAAGCCGTTGCTGGGGGCCTTAAACAAGGCCCTGCGCTGCTGGTTGAGAAACCGGCCCCAGCACTGGCGGGGCCGGTTTTTTCACTTCACGCCCCTTTTCCTTACCACTATGGACCGCGCCACCGTCACCGAAAAAATTATTGCCGCCAAGGTAAAGGACGGCCTGCGCTGGGCCGACGTCGCCCAGCAGATGGGCCTAAGCAAGGAGTACGCCACCGCCGCCCTGCTCGGCCAGATGAAGCTGACCGCCGACCAGGCCGCCGTGGCCAAGCGCGTGTTTGGCCTCGACGACGAGGAAACGGCCTGGCTCCAAATTGTGCCTTACAAAGGCTCACTGCCCACGGCCGTGCCCACCGACCCGCTCATCTACCGCTGGTACGAGCTGGTGAACGTGTACGGCCTCACCATTAAGGAGCTGATTGGTGAAGAGTTTGGCGACGGCATCATGAGCGCCATTGACTTTTCGATGGACATCACCCGCGAGCCCCACGCTAACGGCGACCGGGTGCACGTGGTGATGAGTGGCAAGTTTTTGCCGTACAAATCCTACTAAACGGTGCCGCGACCGGGGAGCGGGCCGTAGCTTTCGGGCCAAACCCTGCTTCCCATGCCCCGCCCTGCCCTCCCCCTGAAGTTCCTGGCCGCCGCCCTACTGCTGCTGGCCGCCCGCCCCGCCACCGCCCAATCCCGGCACGAATACCTGCTCGACACCAACTGGAAATTCAGTAAGGGCGATGTGCCCGGGGCCGCCAATCCGGCCTTCAAAGACGCGAAGTGGCAGACGGTGCGCGTGCCCCACGACTGGGCCATTGCGGGGCCCTTCAACGGCAACAACGACCTTCAGGAGGTGAAGATTGAGCAGAACAACGAGGCCAAAGCCACCCAGAAATCGGGCCGCACGGGCGGGCTGCCGTTCATCGGCACGGGCTGGTACCGGCGGCGGCTGGCGGTGCCCAAGTTCGGGGCCGGCCAGCGGGCGGTGCTACTCTTCGACGGGGCCATGAGCAACGCCCACGTGTTTGTGAACGGCAAGGAAGTGGGCTTCTGGCCCTATGGCTACAACTCGTTTTCGTTCGACATCACCTCTTTTCTGAACCCCGGCGGCGGCGACGTGCTGGCCGTGCGGCTCCAGAACCAGCCCGAGGCCTCGCGCTGGTACCCCGGCGCTGGCCTCTACCGCAATGTGCACCTCATCGTGACCGACGACGTACACATTCCGGTGTGGGGCACCTACCTGACCACGCCCACCATCACGGCCGAGTTTGCCAAGGTGAAGCTGCGCACCACGGTGGCCACGCCCACGGGGGACTTCCAGCCGCTGCGGCTCGACACGGAAATCCGCGACGCGGCGGGCCAGGTGGTGGCCACCACGAGCACGCCCCTGGCGGCCACCGACGGGCTGGAATTCGAGCAAAACCTGGTGGTGCCCCAGCCCAAATTATGGGCCCCCGAAACGCCGGTTTTGTACACGGCCTCGTCGAAGCTGTACGCCGGCGACGCGCTGAAGGACACCTACACCACGCGCTTCGGCATCCGCTCGTTCAAGTTTGAAGCCGGCAAGGGCTTCTCGCTGAACGGGCAGCCGCGCAAGTTCAAGGGCGTGTGTAACCACCACGACCTGGGGCCCCTGGGCGCGGCCATCAACACGGCCGCCCTGCGCCGGCAGCTCACGCTGCTCAAGGACATGGGCTGCGACGCCATCCGCACCTCGCACAACATGCCCGCCCCGGAGCTGGTGAGTTTGTGCGACGAAATGGGCTTTATGCTGATGGTGGAGTCGTTTGACGAATGGAAGACGCCCAAGGTGAAGAACGGCTACAGCCAGTATTTCGACGCCTGGAGCGAGAAGGACCTGGTGAACATGGTGCACCGCGACCGCAACCACCCCTCGGTGATTATGTGGAGCATCGGCAACGAGGTGCCCGACCAGAGCGCGCCCGGTGGCGGCAAAATCGCCAAGCGCCTGCAAGACATTGTGCACCGCGAGGACCCCACGCGCCCCGTGACGGCCGGCATGGACCGCATCGACGCGGCCATCAGCAATAACTTTGCCTCGGTGCTCGACATTGCCGGCTTCAACTACAAGCCCAACCAGTACGAGAAGGCCAACGAGAAACTGCCACAGGGCTTTATTCTGGGCACCGAAACGGCTTCCACCGTGAGCAGCCGGGGGGTGTATAAATTCCCGGCGGTGCTGGCCAAGCAGAAGATGTACCCCGACAACCAGTCGTCGTCCTACGACTTGGAGGCCTGCGTGTGGTCGCAGACGCCGGACGAGGAATTTGTGAAGCAGGACGACTTGAACTTCGTCATCGGCGAGTTTGTGTGGACGGGCTTTGACTACCTCGGCGAGCCCACGCCCTACGACGAGAAGTGGCCTTCGCACAGCTCCTACTTCGGCATCATCGACCTGGCCACCATGCCCAAGGACCGCTACTACCTGTACCGCGCCCGCTGGAACACCACCCAGGCCACCCTGCACCTGCTGCCCCACTGGACGTGGCCCGGCCGCGAGGGCCAGGTGACGCCGGTGTATTGCTACACCAACTACCCATCGGCCGAGCTGTTTGTGAACGGCCAGAGCCAGGGCCGGCAAACCAAGGGGCCCTCCGACCAGCCCCAGACGCGCTACCGCCTTATGTGGAAGGACGTGAAGTACGCCCCCGGGGCCCTAAAAGTGGTGGCCTACGACGCCCAGGGCAAGGCCGTGGCCGAAGAAACCGTGCAGACGGCCGGCAAGCCCGACCACATCCGCCTGGTGGCCGACCGCCCCGCCCTCGCCGCCGACGGCCAGGACCTGGCCTACGTCACGGCCCGCGTGGAAGACGCCCAGGGCAACCTCTGCCCTAACGCCACCAACGAGCTGAAGTTTGCCGTGAGCGGCGCCGGCACCTTCCGCGCCGTGGGCAACGGCGACGCCACCAACCTCGAACCCTTCCAGAAGCCCCAGATGAAGGCCTTCAGCGGCCAGGTAATGGCCATCGTGCAAGCCAGCAACAAGGCCGGGGCCCTGCGCCTCAAGGCCACCGGCGCGGGCCTGAAGAGCGGGGAGATTGAGCTAAAGACGAGCGCGGCCGCGCAATAAGCTTTCTTTCCGCAGACGCAGAACTGCCGCGCTGGGCCCCAGCGCGGCAGTTCTGCGTCTGCGGAAACAGTTTCTTAGGCCCCGGCCTGGCGCTGGCGCACGGCCTCAAAAGCCAGCACGGCGCCGGCCACGCTCACGTTGAGCGAGTCGATGCGGCCCATCATGGGGATGATGATGGTGTCGTCGCAGGCGGCCTGGGCGGCGGGCGTGAGGCCGTCGGCCTCGGTGCCGAGCACCAGGGCGGTGGGGCCCCGGAAGTTGCATTCGGTGTAGGCATGGGCCCGGGGCGTGAGGGCGGCGGCGTAGGTGCGCACGCTCTTTTCCTTTAGAAACGCCAGGATGTCGGCCATCGGCGCGGCCACCAGCGGCACCGTGAACACGCAGCCGATGCTGGCCCGGATGGCGTTGGGGTTGAACAAATCGGTGCGCGCGTCGCCGATGAGCACGGCGTCGACCGGCGCGGCGTCGGCGGTGCGCAGGATGGCTCCGAGGTTGCCGGGCTTCTCTACGGCTTCCAGCACCAGCACCAGCGGGTTGGGCGGCAGGTGCAGCGTGGCCAGGGTACGGGCCGGCGTGTGCAGTACGGCCAGCACGCCGTCGGAGCCCTCGCGGTAGGCCAGCTTTTCGAACACCGGGCGCGTGAGCTCCAGCCACTCGGGCCGCCGGCCTCGGCGGCAAACAGGTTTTGCAGGGCCCCGGCGGTGGCCGCGCCGGCCAGCTCGGGGCAAGTATAAAGGGCGGCCACCGCCACGCCCGCGCCCACGGCAATGGTGAGCTCGCGCAGGCCCTCGACCAGGGTGAGGCCCTGGGCGCGGCGCTCGGCGGCTTTTTGCTGGAGGCGGGCCAGGGCCTTCACGCGGGGGTTCTGGAGGCTGCTGAGGCGGTCGAGCGAGGCAAACGGCATGGCGCGAAGGTACGGCGTACCTTCGCCCTGGGCCCACCGGCGGGCTCTTTTCCGCCCGGCCCCGTTTGCATGTCCCTTCGCCCCGACACCAAGTTTGCCCTAGGCTTTGCCGGGGCCCTGGCGGTGCTGCTGCTGAGCGGTGCGGCGGCCCAGCTCAGCATCCGGGGCTTGCAGCAGCAAACCGAGCAGGTGCAGCGCACTTACCAGACGATTCAGGAAACCGACGCCGTGAACGCCGTGCTGCGCGACGCCCAGGCCGGCGTGCGGGGCTACCGCCTCACCGGCGACACGGCCTTTCTGCACCCTTACCACAAGGCCGTGGCTCAGCTGCCGCGCCTCCAGGCGGGCGTGCGGCGGCTCTCGCAGGGCCACCCCACCCAGCAGGAGCGCCTCGATTCGCTGCGGGCCATGGTGGACCTGGAGTTCCGGGTGCTGCGGCCCCTGGCCAACCCCGACGCTTCCCTCAGCCACGCCGACCTGCTGACGGCGCTCAATACCGACCGGCTGACGATGCGGGCGGCGCGCACCATTTTCCGGCGGGTGAAGGACGAAGAATTGCGGCTGCTGAACCAGCGCAGCGCCTCGCAATCGATGTTTGAGCGCACCGCGCCGCGGGTGGTGGGCGCCGCGGGCATCCTGGCCCTGGTGGTGGTGGGCTGGCTGCTGGCGCGCATCACCCGCGAGCTGCGCGACAACCGCCGCCTGCAAGCCGAGCTGGCCGCCGTGAACGCCGACGTGGCCCGGCGCATCGGCGCCATCCGCGACCTGGCCGAGCAGGTGGTGCGGGGCGACTACACGGTGAAGATTGCCGATGCCGCCGCCGACGGCCTGGGCAACCTGGCCACCCTGCTCAACCAAATGACCCAGAGCCTCGACCAGAGCTTTGAGGCCCTAGCCCTGCGCAACCGCGAACTGGACCAGTTTGCCTACGTGGCCTCGCACGACCTGCGGGCCCCGCTGCGCGGCATTGCCACGCTGGTGAAGTGGCTCGATGAGGAGCACGCGGCCGAGTTTTCGCCCGAAGTGCGCACGTACTTCGACCAGGTGAAGGGCCGCCTGGGCCGCCTCGAAGGCCTCATCAGCGGCCTGCTGGCCTACGCCCGGGCCGGCGCGTGGCCCGCCTGCTGGCCCCCACCGACGTGGGGCGCTGCTGCGCGAAGCCGCCGAGCTGGTGGTGCCGCCCGGCTTCGTGCTGGAGCTGCCCCCCGGCCTGCCCACCTTCTGCACCGACCGCCAGGGCTTGCAGCAAGTGTTCACCAACCTGCTCGACAACGCCGTGAAGCACCACGAGGGCCCCGGGGGCCGCATTGCGGTGCACTGCCGCGACGCGGGCGGCCACTACGAATTTGCGGTGGCCGACGACGGCCCCGGCATCGCCCCGGCCCACCACCACAAGATTTTTCAGCTTTTCCAGACCCTGCGCGAGCGCCACTCCGCGGCCGAAAGCACCGGCATCGGCCTTAGCATTGTGAAGAAGCTGGTGGAGGAGCAGCCCGGTAGCGTGCGCGTGGAATCGGCGCGGGGGGAGGGCGCAACGTTTATTTTTACCTGGCCCAAGGAAGCCGAAGCCTCCGCGCCGGCCGCGCAGCCGCCAGGGCCCGGTGCAACGCTTCGGCCGGCGCCGGTGCTCCTGCCCTAGCCTGCGGGTTCATCGGGGCCCCATTGTCTGGCTTTTTCTTTCCCTAAAATTTCTCCGCCATGCGCTCCGTACTGCTGATTGAAGACGATATTTTTGACACAATGACGGCGCAGAAGTCATTCGCCCGCTTCAGCGTGCCGCACACCCTGCACACGGCCTTCAACGGCGAGGAAGCCCTCGACCTGCTGCTGGGCCGCCAGGGCCAAACCGCCCTGCGGCCCCTGCCCGAGGTCATCCTGCTCGACCTGAACATGCCCCGCATGAACGGCGCCGAGTTTCTGGCCGAGCTGCGCGCCGACCCCGAACTGCGCGACATTCCGGTGTTCGTCACCACCACTTCGAGCATGGATACCGACCGCACCGCCACCGAAGCCCTGGGCGTGCACGGCTACATCCTCAAGCCCCTCGACTTCGAAACCAGCCCCGACCTCATCGATAGCCTGAGCCTGCTGGAGCACCTGCTTAAATAAGACCGGCCGCCTTGGCTCGGGGGCCCCGGGAATTTCCGGCCGGGGGCCGCGGTTTGCCCGGTGGGGCCCGGCCAGAAATTCCCGGGGCCCCAGCCGCTCGCATTTCTTTTGCTTCTTGCCACATGAAACTTCCGGTTTTCTTCGCTACGATACTGGTGCTGGGCGCTACCGCCCGGGCCCACGCCCAAGACGACGGCCCGCGCCAGCTGGGGGCCCCGCCCACCGCGGCCCCCGCCCCGCGCCC
>NZ_MDZA01000047.1 GCF_001816125.1 Hymenobacter coccineus
CCCCAGGGGCAGCATACGTGAGGCAGCGTGCCAGCGCAGCCGGGCGGCACCGCCAGCGGCCCCTAACGGGACGCAATATGGCAACCGCTGGCTTACGGAGTGGTTTCCGCCGCTTGAAAGTGCGGCGTGCGCACGGCTTCGAACAGCGCCGCCGGGGCCCCGCAGGTCGAACATTCGTAGCCAATCAGGGCGTCGAACGGCGTGCCCGGCGCGATGCCCTGGGCCGGCTCGCCGTAGGCTGCGTCGTACACGGTGCGGCAGCGCGGGCACTGGTGCAGCGGCGGCTCGTTGGGCGCGGCGGCTCCACGGCGGGCGGCGGGGCGGGCGTTTCCTCGGCGGCGGGGGCCCCGGCGGCGGCCTGCTGCTCGTAGAACTGGTCGCAGAGCTGGGCGAGGTACCAGGCCAGGTTTTCGCGGCCCACCTTCTTGCGGAAGCTCACGAAATCCTTGCTGTTGGGGTTGAAGTCGCGGGTGTGCAAAATCTCGAACTGCGCGGCGTGCAGGCCGGTCTGGGTGAGCGTGTCGAAGTGGCTGCGCACGACGATGGAGCCAAACAGGCCGGTTTTGGGCTTGGTTTTGATGGCGAAGCACAACTGGTAGGTGCGGACGTCTTCCTCGTTGAAGTAGCGCACCAGCTCGTGCTTCAGGGCCAGGCCGTCGGGGCAGCGGTCCTCCACCTGCCAGTTCAGCTCGTTGGCGGCGTGGCGCACGTTGATGCGGTGCTGGCGGAGCACTACGTCCCAGCGGCCCCGGTCGGCCAGCTCGATGCCTTTGATGATGAGCGACTTCCAGGGCGTGGTGCACAGCTGGCCGAGGCGCGTGGCCAGGCACACCCGGCACACGTCCTGGAGAAACGCCACCGCAAACCGCTCGTCGCGCCGGTAAATGCCCAGCCACAGCTTGTTGCCATAGCGGTTGAAGCCCTCGTAGTAGGGCAGCGTGAAGGCCGGCAGCACCAGCGGCGCGCCCAGCGGCTGCCACACCGTGCGGTGGGCGGCGCTCACCAGGCGGTGCAGCAGGGCCCCGTCGGCGGCGGGCTGGTCGAAAAACTGGTCGCGGTGCGCCAACAGCACCCGCTCCACCGCCCCGCTCAGGCCCGGAATATCCTCCGAATACACCAGCGCCGGCCAGCAGTACAGCGCGCCCGCCCCCGGGAAGCGCACGTACAAGTACCAGTAGTTGGGCGTGTCGGAGGCAATGAAGTTGAGGTGGCCGGTGAAGAAGGGAACGAACGTCTGGTGGCGCTCCACTAGGTTGATTTTCAGACGCGGCCGGAAGTCGAACAGGTCCAGGATGTCGCGGTACACGCCCTCGCGCAGCCACGTGGTGTGGTGGAACACGTCCTCCACCACGTACGAGCTGCTAATGTTGGGGTGCAGGTCGGCGTCGATTTCGCACAGCACCTCGGCCTTCGCCAGGGCCTGCACCAGCGCGCGCCGCTGCCCGGCCGCCACCTCAAACAGCAGCTGCTGCCGGTTGCCAAATTGCAGGTGCTCCACCTCGGCCGCCTCGGCTGCTTCGAGCACGGCCAGCAGGTCGCCGGCCGGCACAATGCCGCCGGGGAAGTTGATGGTAACGGCGTGGGTTTGGGGCGGCAACGTGGAAAAATTAGGGGTGAGTAAACGTTATTGTTAGACTGTCCTGATTTTAATCCAGTCAGGCAGAAACTTTAGGCCGTCATGCGGAGCGCAGCGAAGCATCTTTCCCGCAGCAGTAATTATGATTAGTTGCGCGGGAAAGATGCTTCGCTCGCTCCGCATGACTGGGCGTAGGAGCTAGATATGACCGGGCATGGGCCCCCAGGCACCTGTAGGGCCCCAGGCAACTTTGATTCACAAGCGTCCAAATCATACGGCTACGCTGACCAGGCTTTCTTCCAACAGCCGCTGCACCTCGGGGCGGCACGAGCCGCAGCCGGTGCCCGCGCCGGTGGCGGCGCCCAGCGCCGGCACGCTGCCGCAGCCCCCGGCAATGGCCAGGCGCAGGTTGTCGGCGCCCACGTTGTTGCAGCTGCACACCAGCTTGCCCAGCACCGGCACGGCCTTGCTGCCGCTGCGCAGCAGCTGGAGGCGCTGGTCGCCCAGCTCGGTTTTGTTGGCGATGAGCGCGCGGTATTCTTGGAACTCGCCCTTGTCGCCGATGAGGATGGCCCCCACCAGGCGGTCCTGGTGGATGATGCACTTCTTGTAGTAGCGCTGGGCCCGGTCGATGAACACAATCTCTTCGTAATCCGTGGTGTTGGGGCGCTCGGGCAAGCCGATGCTGCACAGGTCGAAGCCGTGGATTTTGATGATGTTCATGAACGTGCTGCCTTGGTAGGCGCTGCCCACGTCGCCGCTGAGGTAGCGGGCCAGCACGGCCGCCTGCTGCTCGACGGCGGCCGTGATACCGTAGAGCACGCCCGCAAACTCGGCGATTTCGCCCAGCGCGAACACGCGCGGGTCGCTGGTTTGCAGGTGCGCGTCCACCACCACGCCGCGCTTGCAGGCCAGGCCGGCGTCGCGGGCCAGCTCCAGGTTGGGGGCCGTGCCGATGGCCAAAATCAAGGCGTCGCAGTCGAGGCGGCGGCCGCTTTTCAGGCCCACGCCGGTGAGGCGCGCGCGGCCGTAGTACAGCTCCACCTCGTCGTTGAAGTACAGCTCGCAGCCCTGGTCCGCCATTTCTTCCTGCAAAAGCTGGCTGCCCAGCGCGTCGAGCTGCCGGTCCAAAAACCGCGACGTGCGCTGAATAATGGAAATCCGCACGCCCCCTTCGCGCAGCGAGGCAGCCATTTCCAGCCCCAGTAGGCCCCCGCCCACGATGACGACGTGGGCCCCGGCGGCGGGCAGGTGGGCCTTGAAGGCGTCCGCGTCGCGGCGCTGCGCATCGAGGAAGATGCCGGGCAGCGCGGGCACGCCCCGCGGCACCGCCGCCCGGCTGCCGGTGGCCACAATCAGCACGTCGTAGTCGGTGCGCGCGCCGTGCGCGTCCACCACGTACTGCCCGGCCCGGTTGATTTCCGTTACGCCCACGCCGCGGCGCAGGTCGATGCGGAAGGTGGGCTCCTCGTGGTCCTGCATTTTCACCAGCTGCGCCCAGCTTTGGTGGCCGCTGATGTAATCGGGCAGCATCACCCGGTTGTAGAACGGCAGGTCTTCTTTGCTGAAAATGATGATGTCGTCGTCCTGGTTCAGGGCCCGGTACGAGCGCACGAAGCCGTGGGCCGCCGCCCCGGCCCCGATGACGACGATGCGCTGCTGGGGCTTGCGGTACTTGGCCACCTGCACGGCGCAAAACTTGAAGTCGGGCTCCTTGGAAACGGGGTCCAGGGCCCCGGAGGTCACGTTGTTGGCCCGGTTCAGGTCCGAGCCCAGGCGCTTGCCCCAGTGCATGGGCAGCAGCACCACGCCCGGCCGGATGCCGGCCGACAGGCGCGCCGCCACCCGCACGTCGCCCCGGCGCGAGGTCACCGTCACCAGGTCGTCCTCGGCCACGCCCAGGGTTTGGGCGTCCTGCGGGTGCAGCTCCAGGAACGCCTGCGGAATGTGCTGATTGAGCTTGCTGACCCGGCCGGTCTTGGTCATCGTGTGCCACTGGTCGCGGATGCGGCCGGTGGTGAGGATGAACGGGAAGTCGTCGTCGGGGGCCTCGCTGCGGAACGCGGCCGCCACGGGGTGAATGACGGCCCGCCGCGAGGGGGTGTAAAACTGCTGGTCGGTGAAGAGCCGGGCCGTGTCGGGGGCGGCCTGGCCGGCCCGGTACGGCCACTGCACCGAGCCGCGCGTTTTCAGAATGTCGTACGTCAGCCCCGAAATGTCCAGCGTGGTGCCGGCCGTCAGGCGCGCGTGCTCCCGGTAAATGGCCTCGGCGTTCGGGAAATCGAACCCCGGAAATCCCAGGGCCCTGGCGAAGCGGCAGATGATTTCGGCGTCGGGTAGGGCTTCGCCGGGCGCGTCCACGGCCTTGACTAGGTGGCTGATGCGGCGCTCCGAGTTGGTCATGGTGCCCTCCTTCTCGGCCCAGGCGGCGGCGGGCAAAATCACGTCGGCGTAGGCCAGGGTTTCGGGCTGGGTGCTGACTTCCTGCACCACCACGAACTTGGCCTTGGCCAGCGCCGCCTCGGCCTGGCGGGCGTTGGGCAGGCTGGTGAGGGGGTTGGTGCACAAAATCCAGATGGCC
The DNA here is from genome assembly GCF_001816125.1 of Hymenobacter coccineus. Taxonomy (GTDB): domain Bacteria; phylum Bacteroidota; class Bacteroidia; order Cytophagales; family Hymenobacteraceae; genus Hymenobacter; species Hymenobacter coccineus. The sequence continues at coordinate 4,158 of NZ_MDZA01000047.1, forward strand.
TTGAGGCGGCCGTCCTCCAGGGCCTCAAACATCTCGGTGGCCGTGTAGCCCGGCGTGTCGGCCAGGGGCCCACTGCCCCAAAACTGCTGCACCTCGGCGCGGTGCGCGGGGTTGGCCAGGTTGCGGTGGGCGGGCAGCAGGTTGCTCAAGCCGCCCACCTCGCGCCCGCCCATGGCGTTGGGCTGCCCGGTGAGCGACAGGGGCCCCGCGCCCGGCCGGCCAATCTGCCCGGTGATGAGGTGCAAATTCAGCAAGCTCAGGTTCTTGTCCACGCCCACCGCGCTCTGGTTCAGCCCCATCGTCCACATTGAGAGGAACGCCCGGGCCCCGCCGAGGTAGCCGGCGGCCAGCCGAATGTCGGCCTCCGCCACCCCGCACAGCGCCGCCGACTCGGCCAAGCTACGCTCAAACACGATGGCCTTGTAGGCCTCAAACCCCTCGGCGTGCTGCTCGATGAAGGTCAAGTCTACGTCGCCATTCTCAATCAGGGCCCGCGCCAGGGCTTGGTTCAGCACCACGTCGGTGCCGGGAATGAGCTGCAAGTGCACGTCGGCGATGGCCGTCGAGTCGGTGGCGCGCGGGTCGATGACGATGATTTTCGTGCTCGGGTTGGCGGCTTTGTGGGCCTCCACGCGGCGCCAGAGAATGGGGTGGCACCAGGCGGGGTTGGCCCCGGCCACCAGCAGGCAGTCGGCCAGCTCGATGTCGTCGTAGCACACGGGCACGCTGTCTTCGCCCAAGGCCATTTTGTAGCCCACCACCGCGCTGCTCATGCACAGGCGCGAGTTGGTGTCGAGGTTGTTGCTGCCAATGAAGCCCTTCATGAGCTTGTTCAGCACGTAATATTCCTCCGTCAGGCATTGCCCAGAGGCATAAAACGCCACCGAATCGGGCCCGTACTGCTCAATAAAGGTCTTGAACACCGCCGCGGTGCGCGCCAGGGCCTCGTCCCAACCCACGCGCTGCAAGGGGCGGTGGCGGCTGTAGCGCATCTGCGGGTACAGCAGCCGGTCCGAGCGGTCGTTGACGGTATATTGCAAGTTCAAGCCCTTGCTGCACAGCGCGCCCCGGTTCACGGGGTAGTCGGGGTTGCCCACCACGGCCACGTCGCCGTTCTTCAGCGGCTCGACCAATACCCCGCAGCCCACCCCGCAGTAGCAGCAAATGGAGGGAAGCGCGGGGGTTTTGGTGGCCATGGGTTGAATTATGGGTTGAACAATCGGGCTTATTCGGCCCTAAAGGCGGTCATGCAGCGCGCAGCGAAGCATCTCTACTGCTCAACTAATTATGATTACTGCGGCGGGAGAGATGCTTCGCTGCGCGCTGCAGGACCGCCTTTTTGCACAACGGCCTTACGTATAATGGCCTTTAGCGTAATGGCCCCTAGCACTGTTTACCAGGGGCCCCATTTTATTAAGCAACGGCCAGCGCCAGCGGCGCGTCGGGGGCCCGGCGGGGGCTTCGGCCTCGCGCACCACGAGGCGCACCAGCAGCACCAGGGCCCCCACGGCGGCCACCCCGATGCCGATGTAGAGGAACGCGGTGCTGTAGCTCAAATCTTTGGCTTTGAAGAGGAAGCCCACCAGCATGGCCCCTAGGTTGCCGCCGGCGCCTACGATGCCGCTCACGCTGCCGATGGCCTGCTTGTTCACAAACGGCACGATGGAGTAGGTGCAGCCGTTGGCCATTTTCAGGAACAGCGCGAACACCAGCATCGAGGCGATGGCCAGTGCCAGGCTCGGGGCCAGCGAGAAGAAGGCGATGCCGATGCCTTCGAGCACCAGCATGGCGCTCAGCAGCAGCCACTTGCCTTTCATGCCGTAGGCGCGGCCGGCGCGGTCGGCCACGATGCCGCCCAGGGCCCGGGCAAACAGGTTCATGCCGCCGAAGATGCCCGCCAGCAGGCCGGCCGCCACCAGCGTGGCCCCGAAGTGGTCGACGAAGTACACGGCGGCCACGTTGTCAATCGTGATTTCGATGCCGAAGCAGGCGCCGTAGGCCAGGGCCAGCAGCCAGGTGCGGTAGTCGCGCATGGCCAGCCCAAACGTTCCTTCCTTTTTCACCGGCGCCACGCGCTGAATGTCGGCGTAGTTGCCGCGGGGCGTGTCCTCGGTGTAGCGGTAGTAGAGCACGGCCATCACCAGCAGCAGCACGCCGGGCACCACCATGGCGTAGCGCCACGAGTCGGCCTTGGTCACCCAGCCCAGGCCCACGAAGCCGGCGGCCACCAGGGGCATCAGCATGTTGGCGATGCCGCCGCCCAGGTTGCCCCAGCCGCCGGCCACGGCGTTGGCCGTGCCCACCACGTTGGGCGCAAACATCATGGAGGTGTGGAACTGCGTGATGACGAACGAAGCCCCGATGATGCCAATAGCCAAGCGGAACAGCAGGAAGCTCTCGTAGCTGTGGCTCAGGCCGATGAGCATCACCGGCAGGGCCCCCACCGCCAGTAGGCCGGTGTAGGCCAGCCGGGGCCCAATCGTGTCGCAGAGCTTGCCCATGAGCAGGCGCGCCAGAATGGTAGCCGACACCGAGGCGATGACGATGTTGCCCACCTGCCCCTTGTCCAGGTGCAGCTGCTCGCGCACCAGCGGCATGAGCGGCGCAATGCCGAACCAGCCGAAAAAACACATGAAAAACGTGAGCCACGTCAGGTGAAACGTGCGCATCTGCACGCCCTTGCCGGCGAAGATGTTGAGCCGGGTCAGTGGCTGTTGGGCGGTAGCGGTGGCCTCCATAAGCAGTGGGTTTAGGTGTAGCGCGGACTTTGTAGTCCGCGTTTTTGAGCGATAATCGGCAGGACGAAGCGAGGGCCGCGGACTACAAAGTCCGCGCTACAGGGCATCAGGCCCAGCCGATGTACACGTCGTCGCCCTCGACCTTCACCGGGTAGGTTTGGATGGCGCACTCGTCGGCGTTCAGGCACTCGCCCGTCAGCAGCGAGAAGGTGCGCTTGTGGAACGGGCAGGCCACCTTGGGCTCCAGGGTTTCGCCGGCGCTGCCGATCATGCCGCGGGCCAGGGCCATCTGCTGCTTGTGGGGGCACAGGTTTTGGGTGGCGTACCACTCGCCGCGCCGGGCGAAGTTGAAGATGGCCACCTGCTCGCCTTCAACCAAGGCGCAGGCCCCGCCGTCGGCGGGGATGTCGGTGGTTTTGCACACGGGCAGCCAGGTCACGGCGGTTGCAGCTTCCATAATTATTTGTCGGTTAGTACGTTGTCTTGGTTGGCGCGGCGCACCACTTTAGCTCAGCCAGCGCGGCGCGGGGGCCCTAACGGCCGGGCGCGGGGGCCCTACTGGCGGGCCCTCCCGTCTCAACTGGGAGCCCTACCCTACCACTCCGCGACCTTCTTCTGGCCGCGCATGGTTTCGAACTTCATTGTCGGGTCTTTCACCTTCGGCGCGTTCACGAAGTGGGTGAATTGCTTGCGCAGCTCGGGGTTTTCCACCACTTCTTTCCACTCGCAGTGGTAGTTTTTGATGAGCAGCTCGATTTCGGCCTCCAGGTCGGCGCAGATGCCGAGGCTGTCGTTCACCACCACGTTGCGCAGGTAAGCCATGCCGCCGTCCATCTTGTTGAGCCAGGTGGCGGTGCGCATCAACGGGTCGGCGGTTTTGATGTAGAACATCATGAACCGGTCGAGGTACTTGAGGAGCGTCTCCTTGTCGATGTCGCCGGCCAGCAGCTGGGCGTGCTGGGGCTTGGCGCCGCCGTTGCCGCACACGTATAGGTTCCAGCCTTTTTCGGTGGCGATGACGCCGAAGTCCTTGGCCTGGGCCTCGGCGCACTCGCGCACGCAGCCGCTCACGCCGCTTTTCATTTTGTGGGGCGAGCGGATGCCTTTGTAGCGGTTCTCGATTTCGATGGCGAACGACACGCTGTCGTGCAGGCCGTAGCGGCACCAGGTGCTGCCCACGCAGCTTTTCACGGTGCGCAGGCTCTTGCCGTAGGCGTGCCCGCTCTCGAAACCGGCGTTGATTAATTCCTCCCAGATGTCGGGCAAGTCGCTCACGTGGGCCCCGAACATGTCGATGCGCTGGCCGCCCGTGATTTTGGTGTAGAGGCTGTACTTCTCGGCGATGCGGCCGATGGTCATCAGCTGCTGGGGCGATACCTCGCCGCCCGCCATGCGCGGCATCACCGAGTAGGAACCACCCTTCTGGATGTTGGCCAGGTAGCGGTCGTTGGTGTCCTGAATCACGTTTTGCTTCACGATCAGGTCGTTCCAGAGCCCAGCTAGGATGCTGCCCACCGCGGGCTTGCAGGTTTCGCAGCCGTCGCCGGCGCCGAACTGGTCGAGCGCCGCGCTGTACGTGCGCACATCGTTGATTTTCAGCAGGTCGAACAGCTCCTGGCGCGAGTAGTCGAAGTGCTCGCAGAGCACGTTTTTGATGTAGGACCCCTGCGCCGTGAGCGTGCCGTTGATGAGGTCCTTGAGCATGGGCACGCAGCCGCCGCAGCCGGTGCCGGCCTTGTTGCACTTCTTCATGGCGTCCACCGTCGTGATGCCCTGGTCCGTCACGGCGTCGCAGATCATGCCCTTCGTCACGGCCTCGCACGAGCAAATCAGGGCGCCGTCGGGCAGGTCGAGCACGTTGGAGCCGCTGTCGGAGCCCTCGCCGCCCCGGGCCCCTAAAATCAGGTCTTCGGGGTGCGGGGGCAGGATGATTTTGTTGTTCACCGTTTGCAGCAGCATGCTGTAGGCGTCGGCGTCGCCGATGAGCACGCCGCCGAGCAGGTACTTGCCATCGGGGCTGAGGTTGATGCGCTTGTACACGCCGTTGTGGGCGTCTTCGTACACGATGCTGCGGCTGTGGGGCTCGGCAATAAAGGGGTCGCCGAAGCTGGCCACGTCCACCCCAATCAGCTTGAGCTTGCTGCTCATGTCGAAGCCGGTGAAGGCCCGGGCCCCTTGCAGGAGCTGGCTGGCCACCACCTCGGCCATGTCGTAGCCGGGGGCCACGAGGCCGTAAATCATGCCGCCGTGCAGGGCGCACTCGCCGATGGCGAAGATGCGCGGGTCGCTGGTCTGCATCTGGTCGTTGACGGTGATGCCCCCGCGCAGGCCCACCTCCAGGCCGGCCAGCTTGGCCAGCTCGTCGCGGGGCCGGATGCCGGCCGAAATCACCAGCATGTCCACTTCCAGAATGGAGCCGTCGCCGAAGTGCAGCGCGTCGATGCGGCCGTTGCCGCCGATGCTGGCCGTGGCCTTGCTGAGGTGAATTTGCAGGCCCAGGGCCTCCAGCTTGCTTTGCAGCATGGCGCTGCCGGCGGCGTCGATCTGCCGGGGCATCAGGCGCGGGGCAAACTCGATGACGTGCGTTTGCTCCACGCCCAGGTCGAGCAGGGCCTTGGCGGCCTCCAGGCCCAGCAGGCCCCCGCCCAGCACGGCCCCCACGCGGGACGTGGCCGCGGCGGCCTTGATTTCCTCCAGGTCTTCGATGGTGCGGTACACCATCACGCCGGCCTTCTCCACGCCCGGAATGTCGGGCACGAAGGCCGACGAGCCGGTGGCCAGCACCAGGTAGTCGTAGGGCTGCACCAGGCCGCCGCGCGAGTGCACCGTTTGGCTGGCGCGGTCGATTTCCTGCACCGCGTCGCCCAGGTGCAGCGTGATGCCGTGGTCGTGGTACCACTGCGTGGGGGCCATCAGCAGGTCGTCGGCGGTTTTGCCGCCGAAGTACTCGCTCAGGTGCACCCGGTCGTAGGCCACGCGGGGTTCCTCGCCGAAAACGACAAGGTTAAAAGCGGCGGATTTGGCGAGGAGCTTCTCGCAAAATTTGTAGCCGACCATGCCGTTGCCGATGACAACGACGGTGGGGAGGTGCTGCGGGGCCATACCGAACCAGGGGGTTAAAGTAGAATCAAATAGCGCGAAGGGTAAGGGTGGGTGGGATGACCGGTGGCCGGGGAACCAAACGGCTAGAGAAGAGCAATGACACCAAAGCCCCTATAGAATTGCAGGGGCTAAGCAGCGAATTTTACAAATCTAACCCAATACCCCCTTCGTACAAGCAGTGGTATTGGAATAAATTATATAAATTTTAGTAATGCCCCTGTAAAATCCACAGTCCTGCTTCCAGGATTTCCGCTTGTTGCCAGCGCGCACCCGTCCCGGGCCCCTGGGGAAGTTTTTCTGTTCCGCGTTGATAATGCGGGCCCCGGGGCCCCGGCCGCTAGAAGCGGGCAATGGCGCGCAGGTTCACCACACGCTGCGAGAGGAAGTTGGGCACGGCGTAGGTGCGGCCGTTCACGTCTTGCAAGTAGCTGTAGCCCGACACGTTGTTGGCGCCCAGCACGTTGAGCACTTCCAGGCCCAGCCACAGGCTTTGCAGCGCGTAGCGGTGCGGGGGCGGGCCGCTGCGCATCGACACCACCTTCGAGAAGCCCAAATCGACCCGGAAGTAGTTGCGCTCCAGCACGCTGAGGCCGCGCAGGTCGGGCAAGTTGGGCGGGCTGAAGGGCAGGCCGGTGCCGAACACGGCGTTCACGTAGCCGCGCACCGAGGGGTTGTCGGGCAGGTGGTCCTGGAAGAAGATGCCCAGCGTCACGCGCTGGTCCTGGGGCCGGCGGAGGTAGCCCTTGGCCTCGCGGGTGACGATGGGGGCCCCGGCGGCCGTGGTGCCCGTCACCCGGTTCACCGAGTCGCCGTCCACGTTTTCGCGGGTCGTGAGCACGCCCAGGCTGAACCACGACTCGGCCCCGCGCACGAACTCGCCGCTGAGGCGGGCGTCGAAGCCGGCGGCGTAGGCGTGGGCGTTGTTTTTGGCGAAGTAGCGCAGGCGCACGTTGTCCACGTCGTAGGGCACCACGTCGGTGAGGTACTTATAATAGGCCTCGGTGGTGAGCTTGAACGGGCGGCCGCCCCAGGTGTAGGTTTCCTCGCGGCCCACGATGAGGTGGTACGAGCGCTGGGCCCGCAGCTCGGGGTTAAGCCCGCCCTGCTGGTTGCGCAGCTCGCGGTAGAAAGGCGGCTGGGCGTAGGCTCCCAGCCCCACCTTGTAGGTGCGGCGCGGGTGGCGGCGGCTGGTTTGGGCGTACTGCACGCGCGGGCTCCACACGAGCTGGCCGTTGGTGGTCCAGTAGTGGGCGCGCAGGCCGTAGGTGAGCGTGCGCAGGCTATCGGGCCGCCAGGTGTCCTGCACGTAGCCCTGGGCGCGGGTGCTTTGCAGCGTCAGGTCGGTGCGCAGGCGGGTGCGGCGGGCGTCGGGCACGTAGTCGGCCGAGTCGGCAAAGGTGTACTCGTCGAGGGTGTCGCTGATTTTCTCGCGGCCAATTTTAGCCCCGGCGCGCACCGTGTGGTGCAGGCCAGGCGTCCAGCGGGTGCGGGCCTCGGCCGTGAACACCTGGGCCGTGAGCGAGTTGCGGGCGTGCTGAAACTGGGCCCCCACGTTGCGCTGCCGGATGGCCTGGTTGAAATCGGGCGAATTGGGGTCGCGGTTCACGTCGGCCAGCCGGTAGGCCGCCTCCACGTCGCGGTACTCGAACTCGCGCGACACCAGCGCCGAGCCCAGCAGCTCGCCCTGCCAGTTGGGGGCGAAGCGGTGCTTCAGGCTGAAGCCGCCCTGGTAGGTGTCGTACTGCATCCGCTCGCGCCCCTGGTAGTCGATGAACACGCGCGTGATTTGGTTGGGGTTGGTCGAGAACGTGGCCTGCCCGGTTTCGGGCGTGAAGCGGTAGTCGTTGTGGGCCACCACGCCCAGCAGGCCCAGGGTGGTGCGCTGGACGTCGCCCTGGGGCCCCAGCCCGATGTTCACGAAGGCCTGCCCGTCGAAAAACGTGGGGTTGTAGCCGCCCTGCGCCTGCCGCAGCGAGGACAATACGTACTGGGCGTTTTTGTAGCGCACGCCGGCCAGGTAGCTCACGCGGCCGTTTTTGGAGCGGGCCTCGGCGTGCACCGCGCCGCCCACCAGGCTGCCGGTGGCGGAGGCGGCAAACTGCTCGGGCTCCTTATAGGTCACGTCGAGCACCGACGAGAGCTTGTCGCCGTACTTGGGCTGCCAGCCGCCGGCGCTGAAATCGACGCTGCGCACCAGGTCGGGGTTGATGAAGCTGAGCCCCTCCTGCTGGGCCCCCGTGACGAGGAACGGCCGGTACACCTCAAAGCCGTTGACGTACACCAGGTTCTCGTCGTAGTTGCCGCCGCGCACGTTGTAGGTGCTGCTCAGCTCGTTATTGCCCACCACGCCGGGGAGGGTCTTCAAAATCATGTTGAAATCGCCGAACGCCGAGGGCAGCGTTTTCACGTCGCGCGGGTCGATTTGGGTGAGGCTGACTTCCTCGCGCGGGTCGGCCGCGTCGCGGCGGGCGCGCACCGTCACGTCGCCCAGCGCCTGCTGGTCGGGGCGCAGCACGAAGGCCAGCGGGCGGGCCGCGTCGGCGGGCAGCACCAGGGCCCGGCGCAGCGGCAGATAGCCCAGGCGGCGCACCGTCAGCACAGCGGCCTCGCCCCGCCCCGTGGCCCGGATGGTGAGCGCAAACGTGCCGTCGGCCGCCGTAGTAGTGCCCCCTTCCTGGCCCAGCACGCGCACCGCCACCGCC
>NZ_MDZA01000048.1 GCF_001816125.1 Hymenobacter coccineus
CTGCGCCCGCAGCCCCTCCAGCGCCAGCAGCGCCCGCCGAAACGCGGCCTGGGCCAGGCTGCCCGGCGCGCAGGCCTCGGCAAGGATGACGGGCACGCGCACCGGCGCGGGCAGGGTAGAAGCGGGAGTGGTAAGCTTTTTCATGGCAACGGCAGCGGGTAGATAACGCCCAGCTACGGCCAAAGGTTGAACGCCACCCGAAACGTGTTGCAGTGCGCGTCCACAATGTCGGCCAGCCGCTCGGAGTAGCCGCCGCCCATGCTCACGGCCACCGGCAGGGCCTGGGCGCGGCACAGGCCCAGCACCAGCTCGTCGCGCCGCTGGCAGCCGGCGGGCGTGAGGGCCAGCTTGCCGAGCTTGTCGGTGGCCAGCACGTCCACCCCGGCTTGGTAAAAGATAAAGTCCGGCCGCACGCCGTCCACCAGGGGCCCCAGCGTATCGGATAAAATCTGCAAATACGCCGCATCGCCCGTGCCCAGGGCCAGCGGCAGGTCCAGGTCCGACTGCTCCTTGCGCAGCGGGTAGTTGGCCCCGGCGTGCATCGAAAACGTGAACACCCGCGGCTCGTCGCGGAAAATGGCGGCCGTCCCGTCGCCCTGGTGCACGTCCAAATCCACGATTAGAATCTGCCGCGCCAGCCCGTGCGCCAGCAGGTGCGCGGCGGCAATGGCCTGGTCGTTGAGCACGCAAAACCCCTCGCCGCGGTCGGCAAAGGCGTGGTGGGTACCGCCGGCCAGGTTCAGCCCGATGCCGTTTTTTAGGGCCCCCAGCGCCGATTGCAGCGTGCCCGCGCTGCTGCTCAGCGAGCGGCGCACCAGCTGCGGGCTTTGGGGCAGCCCCAGGTTGCGCACCTCGCGGGCCGAAAGCTGCAAGTCGCGCACCCGGTGCCAGTAGGCGGCGGTGTGCACCCGCAGCACGTCGGCCTCCGCGCACAGCCCCGGCTCGTAAAAATCCTCCGGCGTGGCCACGCCCTGCCACAGCAGCTGCTCCCGAATCAGGGCGTACTTGGCGATGGGGAAGCGGTGCCCGGCGGGCAAATCCAGCGTGTAGTGGTCGGAAGTGGCAAGGCGCGGCATACGCGGCAGGTACTGCAAAACCGCCGCGGATGTTTTTCGGGCAGCCGTTCCGCGGTTCTGGGGGCCCCAGCATTCAGGGCTATTAGCCTTTATTATGTTATCCGAGTAATATAAAAGTAGGCCGTCATGTCGAGCGAGCCGAGACATCTCGCGTGCGGCAGTAATCCCTGGTTAGTAAGCGGGCGAGATGTCTCGGCTGCGCTCGACATGAGTTCGGATGACTTCCTAAACAGCTTCTTCGTATTTAATTAACCAATCGAAAAAATAATTATTAATTATTTTAAAAATTAGTTGCGCAATTAAAATTAATCCTCAACCTTTGTCGCACCAAAAAGCAAACAACCATGTACCGCCACCTGACATTCACCAGCAATTCGGATAAGACGCAGCCAGAACGGCTGCTTCCGCTCGGTACGTTTGCCTGATTTCAGCCCCCGCTGAAACCCGACACCGCCCGAGCCCATAACGCTCGGGTTTTTTGTTTGTTGGCCCTTTACTAGCCAGTTACCAACCTGCCCCGTGCTGTTCACCCACGCCCTGCTTCCCTGCAAACAGCTTCCTTATCGCCGCAGCCACGGCCAATGGAACCGGTGCGGCCGTGCTTTCCTACTGCGTAAAATGCCCCGATAAATTCGGTTTGCATTGCGCACTCAGCGAAAGCCCGGCCCCTAAAAGCCGGGCTTTTTCGTGGGATTAATTCACAAATAAAAAAGCGTTTTTATTTGCCAGGAAGAGGTGCGTCTAATCGTAATTATTAATTACCAAGACGGGCTAATTCGAATTAATTAATTGCCAATAAAGCCTGAATTATCATCCTGTCACTTCTGCTTAATTCCCACTCCTATGCGCTTCAACTTTTTCTCCCGCACCACCGCCACCCTCACCACCAACTACGAGGGGGCCCCCGCCTTCGCCCTCACGCCGCAGCTGGAACTGTACGCCGCCGTGGCCACCGCCGCCCTCAGCGACCAGTTCTACGAAACGGCCGGCACCCGTTTGCAACGCTTTCGGGCGCTGGTGGCCAAAAACGAGCCGCGGTTCGTGGCGCAGTTGGCGGTGTACGCCCGTGAGCAGCTGCACTTGCGCTCGGTGCCCTTGGTGCTGGCCGTGGAGCTGGCCCGCGTGCACAACGGCGACGACACCGTGGCGCGCCTCGTGGCCCGGGTGGTGGCCCGGGCCGACGAAATCACCGAATTGCTGGCTTACTACGCCGCAGCCAACGCGCGCACCGGCCGCAAAACCCTGGGCCGCCTTTCCAAGCAAATGCAGCGCGGCCTGGCCGAAGCCTTCAACCGCTTCGACGCCTACCAGCTGGCCAAGTACGACCGGGCCGGGGCCGTGCGCCTGCGCGACGCGCTGTTTTTGGTGCACCCCAGCGCCAAAGACGCCGCCCAGCAAGCCGTGTTCGACCAGCTCGTGCGCGGCGAACTGCCCACGCCCTACACCTGGGAAACCGAGCTATCGGCCGTCGGCCAGCAAGCCTTTGCCACCGCTGCCGACCGGCAAACGGCCGTCCGCACCGCCTGGGAAACGCTCGTGGCCAGCGGCAAGCTGGGCTACATGGCCTTGCTGCGCAACTTGCGCAACTTGCTCGAAGCCAACGTGTCGGCCGAAACCATGGCCCAGGTGTGCGCCATCCTGGCCAATCGGGCCGCGGTGGCACGCAGCAAGCAGCTGCCGTTTCGCTTTCTGGCCGCTTACCGCGAGGTGAAGGCCCTGCCCAGCGGCCACGTGGCCGCGGTGCTCACGGCCCTGGAAAACGCCATGGCCCACAGCGCCGAAAACCTGCGCGGTTTCGGCCCCGCCACCCGCGTGGTGGTGGCGTGCGACGTGTCGGGCTCGATGCGGCAACCCATTTCGGCGCGCAGCAAAGTGCTGCTCTACGACGTGGGCCTGGTGCTCGGCATGTTGCTGCAAAGCCGCTGCCAAAACGTGGTGGCGGGCATGTTCGGCAACACCTGGAAGCGGGTGGTGCTGCCCCGGGGCCCCGTGCTGCGCAACGTGGACGAGTTCTACAGCCGCGAGGGCGAGGTGGGCTACTCCACCAACGGCCACCTGGTCATTCAGGAGCTGTACCTGCGCCGCGAAGTGGTGGACAAGGTGATGATTTTCACCGACTGCCAGCTCTGGAACAGCCGCGGCGACGGGGGCACGCTGGCCCGGCAATGGGCCGATTACCGCCGCCACGTGGCCCCCGAAGCCCGCCTCTACCTCTTCGACCTGGCCGGCCTCGGCACGGCCCCGCTCGAGGTGCGCCCCGAGTTGGGCGTGGCCCTCATCGCCGGCTGGTCCGACAAGGTATTCGACGTGCTGGGGGCCCTGGAAAACGGCGGCTCGGCCCTCACTGAAATCCAAAAAATCGATTTGTAAACTTTTAACAAAAGCGGCCGGGCAATAAAGCGGAACCCCCGGCCGCCGCGGCGCAAGGTGCCGTAGGCGGGCCCTACTTCGCAGGTGCTGGGATGGTTGCTGCGGCAGCGGGGGTTCGATTCCCCTCGTTCATGTAGGCCCGCCGCCCGTTGCCCTTGCTTTTGACTTGAACCGGCCCCGGGAGCGATTTTATTACTAAAGCGGCCTCCGTTCCCGTGTAGGGCCCCTCACTCTAAGAAACTTTCTTGCTCGTTATGACCTTGTAATAATGCCATTGGGAAGACGGCTGCGCAACTTGGCGCAGCCGCCGACCGGGGCGGTGCCACCCACGTGGCCCGCCCCAATTCGGCCAACTCTGCTCAGTTCAGGTGCCGTAGGTGGGCGTTACTTCGCTGGCTGTTTCCGGCGCGGCCCCAGTGGCAGCGTTGCGGGTTCGATTCCCGTCCCTCGGCTTCGGCTGCGGGAGAAAATACACGCCGGCCGACTGTTGCCCTGAATTTCGGAGGCGGCCGAATGATAATATGTTTCCGGGTGGGTGCCGTAGCCGGGCCTTTCTTCGCTCCAAATTGGGCGCGGTCGTGGGTTCGACTCCCGAAGTGCTGCCGCGAGGCAGGGCGCTTGCGCAACGGTAGGGCCGCGCCAACTGGCCGGGCGCTCGTTGCCCCAGCCGGAACAAATACTGACTATTGGGTGCCGTTAGGTGGGCGCTACTTCGGGTGCTGTGCCGCAAAGCGTGCGGGTTCAAATCCCGCCCGGGGCCATAAAAAGCCCCGCGTGGCGAAACTGGTAGACGCGCAGTAAAACACGCCCGCCGCTTTTTGCCCCAATATTTTTCCGTCCAACCCCCGCCGGGTGTCGTAGCCCGGCCCTACTTCGCACGCTTAATGCCCAGGTCGCGGGTTCGAGTCCCGCCGGTAGCTGCCACCCGGCAGTGGCCGTAGCTCAGCTGGTTAGAGCAGGACTAACGGGCCGGGCGCTGGTTGCCCCGGCGGGGGAAGGTGTGGGAAAGGTGGCGTAGCGCAGCCCTACTTCATCCTGAAAATAGGCGCGACTGCGCGATTTTTTTTATCCTTTCCAACTTGTTTTGCGGATGCCGTAGGCTGGCGTTCCTTCGACCTGTCACGTCGCCATTTGGCCCCACGCCAGCCGCTTATTGCTCCGTTTTTATGGCCAAAACGGGCCGGTGCCGTAGCACCGCCTTACTTCGATTCATTGGGTCGCGGGTTCGATTCCTGCCCGCTGGCGTGCCAGCGGTAGCTCAGTTGGTTAGAGCAAATGCCGGCGCTGCGCCTTGTTGCCCGGCCCGTCGCGGCTAATTTTTCATTCACCAACGCCGGGGCCCTAATTAGCGCGGTCCCGTTTCGCGTGCAACTTTTCTGATCATGGCTTCTCAATTACGCGGCAACGACTTGCGGCAGCTCGGGTTTCCCGAGGGCCGGGCCATTGGCCTGGCGCTGGCGCAGCTCCAACGCAAAGAACACAAGCGCCTCACCCAAGCCGAGCAACTCGAACTGCTCGGCCAGGTGCTGGCCAACCCCACCGATTTCCTCACCGACCTGGCCTGGAGCCATACCGCGGCCGCCTTGCTGCCGGCCCCCTCGCGCCACGTGGCCCTGGCCGAGCGCAAGCCCTACGCCACGTTCGGGGCCGAGTACATCGAGGCCGGGGCCGTGCACCAGATGGAAACGGCCATGAAGCTGCCCGTCACCCTCGCCGGGGCCCTCATGCCCGACGCCCACCACGGCTACGGCCTGCCCATCGGCGGCGTGCTGGCCACGGATAACGCGGTGATTCCCTACGCCGTGGGCGTGGACATCGGCTGCCGGATGGCGCTGTCGGTGTTCGACCTGCCGGCCAAGTACCTCACGCAGCGCACCCAGGAGCTGGGCAAGCTCTTGCTCGACAACACCCGGTTTGGCTCGGGCCGGGCCTGGGAGCGGGGCCAGCGCCTCGACCACGCCGTGTTAGCCGACGACGCCTTCCGGGCCGTGCCGTTCCTGAAGAACAAGCTCGACAAAGCCGCCGAGCAGCTCGGCACCTCGGGCTCGGGCAACCACTTCGTGGAGTTCGGGGTGGTCGACATCACCGACCCGGCCAACGATTTGGGCTTGCCCGTGGGCCAGTACGTGGGCTTGCTCTCGCACTCCGGCTCGCGGGGCCTGGGCGCCAGCACCGCCAACCACTACACGGCCCTGGCCATGGAGCAGTGCATGCTGCCCGCCGAAGCCAAGCATCTCGCCTGGCTGGGCCTCGACACCGAAGCCGGCCAAGAATACTGGGCCGCCATGAACCTGGCCGGCGACTACGCCTCGGCGTGCCACGACCAGATTCACCGGCGCTTGGCCAAAGCCTTGGGTGAGAAGGCCCTGGCGAAAGTGGAAAACCACCACAACTTCGCCTGGAAGGAGCAACTGGCCGACGGCCGCGCGGCGTGGTGCACCGCAAGGGCGCTACGCCGGCCGGGGCGGGCGTGCTCGGCATCATCCCCGGCTCGATGACGGCCCCTGGCTTCATCGTGCGGGGGCGGGGCGCGGCGGCTTCGCTGGCCTCGGCCTCGCACGGGGCCGGCCGGCTCATGTCGCGCACCCGTGCCAAGGCTGAGCTGGGCGAAGCCCAGGTGCGCCAGCACCTGGCCGCGCACGGCGTGACCCTGCACGGCGGCGGCCTCGACGAAGCCCCGATGGCCTACAAGGACATCCACCAAGTAATGGCTAGCCAGCGCGAGCTGGTGGACGTGCTCGGCTCGTTCACGCCCAAAATCGTGCGGATGGACGGGGCATAAGTTGCCTTGCGATTAATGAGACAGGGCCCCGGCGCGCAATGCGTCCGGGGCCCTGTTTCATTGTTAGTGCCGTTGGCTACTCAGCCGCCGGCTCGGGCACAACCACCCGCACCGCATCGCCCACGCGGATGGTGCCGCCGCGGGCAATGTGGGCCGTGAGGCCGCCGTGGCCGCGCATGGCGTTGTAGCCGCCGGGGCCCAGTTCCTCTTCCATGCGCGAGCAGGGGTGGCACTCGCCGGTGATGTCGAGCAGCACCTCGTCGCCAATTTGGATTTGACGGCCTTTGAGGGCCAGTAGGTTGAGGCCGCTTACCACTAGGTTGCGGCGCAGGCGGGCGGGGTCCAGGGGCCCCGGCAGGCCCAGGAAGCCGGCCACGGCGGGCAGGTGCTCGGCCTGAATGAGGGTGATTTGGCGCTTGCCGCCGGTCTTGGGGCGGGCGTGGTCGCCTGCCAAGTGCTTGTCGGTGATGACCTCGGCTTCGGACACGCTCAGCAGCGGCTGGCGGCGGGCCGGGCGCTGGCCAATCCAGGCGAGGCGGCCGGTTTGGGGCAGGGTGGCGAGCAGGCGCGCCACGGTGGATTTGTCGTCGCCGAAAAAGGGGAAGGGCATGGAGCAGGGAAACCAGGAAAAAGGAAAATTGCGCGCGGGCGGCAGCGCCACTGGGGCCCCCGAGAAAGCAGGGCCCTAAACCACACAAATATACCCGGCGCCTTAACCCCGGCCCCGCGCTTACGTATGGTAAGCAGGCTGTTTATAACGGCCTTTGTTCCTAAAAAATCTTCTAAAACGCTAGTTTTATGGCCGCTCCCGCCAAAACCAAAACCGCTGCTTCTAAAAAAGAAGTAAAAAACGTAACCACCTCGGTGGCCATTGCCAAAGGCCCGAACAAGAACATCAACGTTCAGCCCATCCTCAACCAGCAAATCAACGCCCCGGCCGTCACCCAAAAGTTTGGCACCGTGAGCCAGCGCCTGCCCATCGGCCTGGCCGACAACGTGCGCCTTGAGAGCGTGCGGATGCTAAATCAGCTGTTGGTTGACACCATGTCGCTGCGCGACCTCTACAAGAAGAGTCACTGGCAGGTGACGGGCCCCACGTTCTACCAGCTGCACTTGCTGTTCGATAAGCACTACGAGGAGCAGTCGGAACTGGTAGATACCATCGCCGAGCGCATCCAGATCTTGGGCGGTGTGGCCTTCGCCATGGCCGCTGACGTAGCCGAAAACACCCTCATCCCACGCCCCCCGCGTGACCGTGAGGAGGCCCCCGTGCAGATTTCGCGCCTGCTGGAAGCCCACGAAATCATTCTCAAAGAGTGCCACGAAATCGCTAAAAAAGCCGACGATTCGGGCGATGACGGCACCAACGACCTGGCCGTGAGCGACGTGATGCGCGCCAACGAGCTGCAAGTGTGGTTCGTGTCGGAGCACCTCGTGGATTCGCCCCTGGTGCAAGCCCGCTAGGCTGCGCGACGACAAATAAAAAAGGCGGCTCCCGGTACCGGGAGCGCCTTTTTTATTTGTCGTCGCGCAGGGCGGCCATCTTTTCTTCGTGGTTGTCCTCGGCTTCCTCCACCGAGTGGGTTTGGCCAAGGTCGGTGTCCTGTTTGGCTTTTTTTGCCAATAGCGTGTAGAAATGATGGAGTATTTTAATCTCCTCTTCCGACAAGTCCTGGGCGTTGATCATGCGGTTGCTGGCGCCTTGGGTGGCCGCAATTAGCTCGTTCATCTTAAGGTGCAGCACCAGCGAATCCTTATTCTGGGCCCGCTGGATGAGAAACACCATCAAAAACGTGACGATGGTGGTGCCCGTGTTGATGACCAACTGCCAGGTTTCGGAGTATTTGAACAGGGGCCCCGTGGCCGCCCACAGCGCCACCACGCCCACCGCGCCGATGAACGCGGCCGTCGAACCAGAGAAGCGGGTGATGCCTTCAGCCAGGCGCCCAAAAAAAGAACCAGTTTTGGCAGGGGACGAGTTGGCAGCCATGCAGCAGAAAATGAGCGTGAAAAGGTGCGAAGATGGGAAGTTTTCGCTTCGCAAAAGGTGAAGCAGGGCCCCAGCGCAGGCAAAAAAAGCCGGCCATCGTTGCGGGGGCCGGCCCGACTCCCTATCTTTGCACCCGCTTCGCCGCCTCAGCGGAGCCGGTTTCGGCCGAGGTTGTCCGGTTCAGTGCCCCAAGTCTGCGCACGTGGTGAAACTGGTAGACACGCCATCTTGAGGGGGTGGTGCCTTCGGGTGTGGGAGTTCGAATCTCCCCGCGCGCACTGAACAAAAAAAGCCCGCTGCAAAGCGGGCTTTTTTTATAGCTATTGGGGCCCCTATTCTCGCTCTTGCCCCTCAAACGGGTTGGCGGGCACTACCAGCAGCACCTGCTCGCGCTCCACGATAACCTGCCCCGGCCGGCCCCCTTGGGCTTGCGCACGAACTTCTTGGGCGTGACGGTGACCGGGCACAGCGAATCGTTTTGGCGGCGCGAGTACCAGGCGGCCAACTGCGCGGCGTGCTCTAGCACAGGCGCGGGCACGGGCTGGCCGGCGCGGTGGCGCACTACCACGTGCGAGCCGCTCACGTCCTTGGCGTGCAGCCAGTAGTCGTCTTTGTGGGCGTACTTCTGGGTGAGCAAGTCGTTGTTAGCCGCGTTGCGGCCCACCAAAATAGTGAAGCCCCGGTCCTCAAACACCTTGAAGGGCAGCTCCGTAGGGCCCTTGCCGGCCGCTGCGGCGGGCTCCAGGCCGTGCTGCTTGCGCCAGGTGCGGAAGGCGCGCAGTTCGGCCAGGGCGGGCTGGGTGTCTAGCTCCTCCAGCCGTTCGAGGGCCCCGAAGGCCTCCGTTTCGCGCCGCTCGATGCGCTGGCTGAGCTGGCGTTCTTCGATTTGCTGATTTTTGGCCTTGCGGTAGAGGTTTTCGGCGGTGCGCTGGGGCTTCTCGCCGGTTTTGAGCTTGATGAGGCGCGGCTGGTTGGTGTAGTAATCCAGCAACTCCACTTCGGTCGCGCCCGCCGGAATCTCGTGCAGGTGCGCCATGATGAGGTCGGCGGCGTGGCGGTAGCCGGCCTCGTGGGCTAGGGCGTGCAGGCGCTGGCGGGCGTGGGCCGCGCCGGTGGTGGCCTCGTCGGCGCGGCGCGTGAGGGCTTGGCGCACCTGCTTGGTTTCGGTTTCGAGGGCCCGGCGGGCCAGCGCCATGGGCACGAAGCGCCGCAGAGCCCCCACGGGGTCGGTGCCGGGCAGCGTCTCCAGAATTTCGCCCAGCGGCAACAAACTCAGCCGCGTGCGCCCATCGAGCCGGATGAGGTAGTAGTGGGCTGGGGTTTCAAGTTGTGCCAGCACTTGATTCACCGCGCGCACCTTCGCCTCGTCTGGGGCCCCGTCGTAGCCGTGGGCGCGCAGGTAGCGGGCCGGTAGGTCGGCCAGGGCCGGTGGCAGCTTAGCCTTTGTCTGAACCACGGATTTATCGGATTCAGCGGATTCAGCGGATTTTGGGGACGGCGCGGGCGGGCTGCTTTCAGTTGGGGCCCCGGGGGAGGGGCTGGTAGCCGCCGCTGCTGGGGCCCCTGGCGCGGGTACCGGGCGCAGGTCGGCATCGGCCAGCAGGCGCTGCTGGAACAGCTGGGCCGGGGCGTCGGGAGCGGGGCGGAAAATAGCGTTCGGCCGCGGGCCGTAGAGCTTGAACACCAGCGGGCCCCGCTGCGGAAGTTCACTTGCAGCACCCGGTCCTGGGGCCAGGCGGCCACGGTTTCTACCTGCTCGCCCAGTAGCTCCGGGAACAAATCGACGGAGTTGGCGCGGGCCCGCTGGAAGGTTTCGGGCAGGGCCAGGGCCGGAAACGTGGCCCCGAGCTGCGCCTTCAGCCAAAACTCCCGCCCGCCGTCGGTCAGCCCAATCACCAGTTCATCCTTTTCCTGCGAAAAACAACTGGCCACCCGGTAGCCCCGCAGCTGCGCAGTGAGGGCCGGGGCCAGCTGGCGCAGGAAGTAGTAGTTGGTGTGCACGGTCGCTGCGCTAAATCCGGGGTAGCGCGTGGCGGGTCAGCGCGTGCTCCACGGTGCCGGTGTGGCGCGTGGCCTGGGGCTCGATTAGCACAATCCAGGTTTCCTTAACGGCGTGGGGCCGGTGCTCGACGCCACGGGGCACCACCAGCAGCTCGCCCGGATTCAGGGTAGCGGTGTGGTCGCGGAAATCAATGTGCAGCTGGCCCTTCACCACAATAAAAAGCTCGTCTTCGGCCGCGTGGTTGTGCCAGATAAACTCGCCCTGCACGCGGGCCAGCTTAACGTGCTGATCGTTCAAATCGGCAACAACGTGCGGGTGCCACTGGTCGGTGAACTGGCCGAATTTTTCCTCAAGATTGATGACGTGCATGCGGTGAGCAGTGGGAAAGAAGCCAGAGAATGTATGCAGGCAACCGCTAGCAACAACCAAAGGGCAGCGGTGTGTAAAGCGGTTACACTTCCACCTGTAGCCCATCGTAGGCCAGCCGAATCCAGGAGGGCAGCTCGGCTTCGACGGCCAGGTGGCGGCCCAGCTGGTGGCTGATGTGGGTGAGGTAGGCGCGCTTGGGTTGCAGCTCTTCCAGAATTTCCACGGCCTCGGCCAGGGTGAAGTGCGACACGTGCTGCTCGCGCCGCAGCGCGTTCAGCACAATCACGTCGGCACCCTGCATCAGGGCTTGGGTTTCGGCAGGCAGGTGGTTGGCGTCGGTGAGGTAGCAGAAGCCGCCGATGCGGAAGCCCAGCACGGGCAGCTTGTGGTGGCGGGCGCGCAGGGGCTGCACCGCCACGCCGTGCACGTCAAAGGGCGCGTCGTCGGCCAGAATGGGGTGGAGGCTGACCTGGGGCACGCCGGGGTACTTGTGCTCGGCAAACACATAGGCGAACTCCTTCTTCAGCTGCTCCAGCACGCGGGGCTCGCCAAAAACCGGGATTTTCTGCTGCTGCCGGAAGTTGAAGGCCCGGATGTCGTCGAGGCCCGCGGTGTGGTCCTTGTGCTCGTGGGTAAACAGCAGCGCGTCGAGCTGTGTGATGCGGGCGCGCAGCATCTGCTGCCTAAAGTCGGGGCCCGTGTCCACCACTAGGCTACGGCCGTCCACGGCCAAGTGCACGGCCGTGCGCAGGCGCTGGTCGCGGTGGTCGAGCGAGCGGCACACCAAGCACGTGCAGCCAATAATAGGCACGCCCGACGAGGTGCCGGTGCCAAGAAAGGTAATCGTCACGGCGCGGTAAATTAGGGGCTCTTGCTCGTGCAACGCGGGGCCCCCTTAGCTGGGTAGCCAAGCAGCGCCGGGGCCCCACCGTTCACAATTATTGGTTTCAAATTAATAAATTATAAATAAACGAGTAGTTGCATTTCGCCCAGAAAAGAACGCAGGCAAGGTATTCGTTTATTTATAATTTATAATTCAAAATTTATACTATAAAATACTAGCTCACGTACTGTTTAACCACGCGCACCAGGGCGTCGAAATCCAGCGGCTTGGGCAGGTAGTCGGTCACGCCGGCCTCGCGGAACTGCTCCATCGAGTAGTTGTTGGCGTTGCCGGTGATGGCGATGACCGGCAGCTGGTTGATGGCCGGGTCGGGGTGGCGGCGGATGACGCGGGTGCACTCCATGCCATCCATCACGGGGATGTTGATGTCCATCAGCACACAGTCTACCGGGTTGGCTTCCAGTTGCTTAATAACTTCGCCGCCGTTGCGGGCCAGCACAATTTTGTATTTTTGTAGCTCTAATATTTTGCGGGTTAGGTTAAGAATGACGGAACTGTCTTCGGCGATGAGCACAGTTTTCGTGCTGGTTTCGGGGGGCATGGCAGGCGGGGCAAAAGAGGTGAAAAACAAAAATTGAGGCGGTGTTATTCGGAAGTGGCGTCGGCAGGCAGGGCCAGTGCCGACGCGTAAGATTCCGCGAACGCTACAAAGTAATGCTGTAACACGAGAAAATTATCTTTCACGTCGGCTGCGGGGTCCGACTTGAGTTGGATTTCTAGCACCCGGGCCTGCGCTGCGAGGGCCACCGCGCCCACCGTGGCGGCCGTGCCTTTGAGCTGGTGCAGGGGTGAAAGCAGGGCCGTGCCATTGGCCGCCGTGGCGGTTTCGGCCAGCGGGGCGGCCTCAGTAATCAGCTGCCGGGCCTCCTCCTCAAACTCGCGGTACAGGTCGGCCGCAAACTCGGGGCCTCCCAGCTCTTGCAGCTGTTGCAGCGGGGCGGCCTCAGTAATCAGCTGCCGGGCCTCCTCCTCAAACTCGCGGTACAGGTCGGCCGCAAACTCGGGGCCTCCCAGCTCTTGCAGCTGTTG
>NZ_MDZA01000049.1 GCF_001816125.1 Hymenobacter coccineus
GAGCCGCCTGCTGAGCGACGAGGGCATGAAAATCCTGTTCGTGCCCTTCTGGGGTTCACGCTGGCGGGCGGGGCCGGCCACGCCCTGGCCCAGCATGTGGGTGCCGAGCGAGAGCACTACCAAGGAAATGGCGAAGCCCCAGGTCAGTTTTTCGAGCAGGTCGCCGCTGCGCTTCACGCCAATCATGCTGGCCGCGCCGCCGGCACTGAACTGGCCGGACAGCCCGCCGCCCTTGGGGTTTTGGGCCAGCACTACCAGCGAGAGCAGGAAACACACGAGTAGAATCAGGATAATTAAGGCAGTGTACATCAGGAGGAAGGAAACAGCGGCTCTTGGCGGGCCGGGGGTTGCAATTGTTGAATTTGGGCTGCAAAGTACGCCATTTTTTCCGGCTGCTTCACCATGAGGCGTTCGTAAATCTCGATGGCCCGGGCCGTTTTGCCCTGCCGCGCCAGGATTTGCGCCAGGCCCTCGGACGCCAGCTCGGTTTCGAGGCGGGCATTGCGGACGCTTAGGTCAACTTGGGCCCCGGAGCTGGGCGGCAGCATAGCAGGGCGCGTGAGGCGCGGCTGCCGCCGCAAAAAGGTATTGATGAGGTCGACGGACGTGGGTGCTTCCGGCGGCCGGTGCGCCGCCCAATGGTCGAGCAGCAGCACATCGGGGGCGAAGAACTCGCCGGTGGGTGGCAGCGCGGCGGCGGGTCCCGTGGTGGCGGCCTGGTCGTCGGCCTCCCAGGAGTTCAGCAGCTGCACGGCAAAGCCCAACCGGCTGCTGCCGCCCAGGCCATAGCCCAGCTCCGCATCGCCCGTAAAGTCGGCCGCTGTCAGCGGCCGCACGCGGGCCGTAGCCGGCAAAGGGGCCGCTGCTGCCGGGGCCAGCGCCAGCGTGGAGGCGGCGGCGGCCCACTCGTCCACCAGGCCCGGCAGCTCATACATAGGGGCCGCTGGGGCGGGCTCCTCCGGCAATTCAAATTCTACCCGCGCCGCGCTGGCCGCTTCCGGCGGATGAATGGGCGGCGCCACGGCCGGCAGCTCGGGCTCATCGGGGCCCCCGGCGGGCGGCGCTGGGAGCGGCTCGGGCGCCAGCGCATCCGGCGTGTCTACCAGGGCTTCGGCCGGTTCGGTGTCCGCTTCCATTGGAGCGTCAGCCGCTCCATCGCTGGCAAGCGTTGGTGCTTCTTCTGTTGCCACCGGGGTCCCGGCGGGCTGCGCGTCTTCGTTTGAATCTGCTTCGTTCAGCGCAGCTTCGGGCGCTGGGGCCCCTAGTTCCGCTACCGCAACTGTTTCGTTTATCGCAGCCTCTGGCGCTGGGGCCCCTGTTTCCGCTATATCAACTGCCTCCGTTGCTTGTGCTTCTGCGGCAGATGCCTCCGGTGCCTGCTCCTCAAAGGCCGGCCCTTCCAGGGCTTCTACTGCGGAAGTCTCTGGGACTGACGTTTCGGGTGTCAGAACAACTATTGGACTAGCAACCAATTCCGTCGATACTGCTTCTGTGGTAGCTTCGGCTACCTTGGGAACGGCTTCGGCCTCGGTTGCTATCGGGGTGGCGGCTGGGGCCCCAGCGGCAACTGGCGTGGCTTGCGGCGGGACGGCCGATGGCGCGGCGGGCGCGGCTTCCAGCGGGGCTGATTCGGGCTCGGCGGTAGGGGCCCCGGCGGGGACTACTTGCTCGATGAGGCGGCGGAGCAGCTCGCGGTCGGCGGCGTAGGTGGCGGCGCGGCGCAGGCGCTGGCCGGCTAGCATGGTGCCTTGGTCGTGGGCGGCTTTGGCCAGCAGCAGGTGGGCCGTCTGGCAGTACGGAAACGCCTGGGCCAGCTGCTCCAGCTCGCGCACCTCCGCCGGCGCAATGGCCGTGGGGTGGTCGAGGACGTGCAGAAGGGCGGCGCGGGTCATGATTTTTTAATTATAAATGGAAAATTATGAATTATAAATCAATAAGCTGCGCCCTAGCGCAGTTTTCAGCCGGCGGACCGGCAGCGGCTAATCTGTACACTGACCCGAAAACTGCGCTAAACCCGGCGGTGGACCGTATCAAAAGGAAGCAACCCGTAGCTTTTAACTTATAACCGCCCGACTACCAGTTGGCCACCGATTTATTGAAAATATCGGTGATGACGTTGTTGGTGATTTTGCGCACCGCCGTCTGGTCGTTGTTCACGGCCGCCACGTCCTGAGTCGAGGGGAAGTCGCCGAAACTCTGGAACACCTGGTCGAAGCTCGCCTTTTCGTCCTTGCTGTTCACGAAGCGCACCTTCACCTGGATGGTGAGGCGGCTGGAGCCGGCCAGGTCCACCCCGTCCACCTTTTGGATGGCCGCCGGGGCGTAATCATAGGCCACGATGCTGCCGTCGAACTGAATGTCGCCGTCGCGCGGCACCAGCTTCAGGCTGGTGTTGCGCTGGAAATAATCCTTCAAGTCCTCCGTAAAGCGCTGCGTTAGGAACGCTGGCGCGTTGGGGGCGGTAGTTTGGATGGTTTGAATGGAAAACGTGCGGATGGCCGGGTCGATGTTGGTACCGTTGAACGAGTACACCCCGCAGCCCGTCAACATTAAGCTGAGCGCCAGTAGCGGATAGCCGATGGCCCTTTTGCGCAGCATGCCAAAAAAGCTAATAGCCAGTAGCTGATAGCTAACGGCCAGCAACTTACACTTGCTCCAGGTCATATTGCTTGAGTTTGCGATACAGGGTGCGCTCGGAAATGCCCAGGTCGTGGGCGGCGTACTTGCGCTTGTTGTGGTGCTTGCGCAGGGCCTTGAGGATCATCTCCTTCTCCTTAACGTCGAGCGAGAGCGTTTCTTCTTCGGTTTCGTGCGAAATGTCTTCCACCGGCTGCACCTCGTCGTCGTAGTCGTCGGCCTCGGCGTGCAAATTCGGGCTGGCCGGGGCCCCCAGGAAGTACTCGGCCGCCGGGGCCCCGTCGAACCCGTTGGCGGCGGCGGGGGCCCCAGGGGCAAACAAGTGGCTGTTTTGGCGCAGCAGCTCCTGGGTTTCGTGGGGGCGCTGGCCGGCGGCCAGCTCCAGCACCAGCTTTTTGAGGTCGGTCATGTCGCGGCGCATGTCGAACAAGATCTTGTACATCAGGTCGCGCTCCGAGTAGCCGCCGGGGCCCTCGGCCGCGCCGCTGGCGCCCAGCAGCATGGGCAGCTGGCTGGTTTGGGCGGTGGGCAGGTACTTAGCCAGCTGGCGGGCGTCAAGCTCGCGCTCCATTTCCAGCACCGAGATTTGCTCAGCGATGTTCTTGAGCTGGCGGATATTGCCCGGAAACCGGAACCGCGTGAGCAGCTGCACTGCGTCGGGCGTCAGCGAAATGGGCTTCACCCGGTGCTTCTCCGAAAAATCGGCCGTGAACTTGCGGAACAGCAGGTAGATGTCCTCGCCTCGCTCGCGCAGCGGCGGCACCGTAATCGGCACCGTGCTCAGGCGGTAGTACAGGTCCTCGCGGAAACGGCCGTTGCGCACGCTTTCCAGCAGGTTCAGGTTGGTGGCGGCCACCACGCGCACGTCGGTTTTCTGCACCTTGCTGCTGCCCACGCGGATGAACTCGCCGTTTTCGAGCACGCGCAGCAAGCGGGCCTGGGTGCCGAGCGGCATCTCGCCAATCTCGTCGAGGAAGATGGTGCCGCCGTTGGTCACCTCGAAGTAGCCTTTGCGCGCCTCGTTGGCCCCCGTAAACGAGCCCTTTTCGTGCCCAAACAGTTCCGAATCAATCGTGCCCTCCGGGATGGCGCCGCAGTTGATGGCGATGAACTGCCCGTGCTTGCGCGGCGACAGCGCGTGGATAATCTTCGAAAATGACTCCTTGCCCGACCCGCTTTCGCCGGTGATGAGCACCGTCATGTCGGTAGGGGCCACCTGCGTGGCCACCTGAATGGCGTAATTCAGCGCCGGCGCGTTGCCGATGATGCCGAACCGCTGCTTGATGGATTGAATTTCTTGCGGAGTCAATTTTATTCGATTAAAGTGCCGCTAAGCAGCAATTTGCAAACGTTCGCGCGGGGCTGGAATTTCGCGCCCCAGTTTCAGGGCAAAATCCATCCATTCCTGGATGATAACCGCCGCGTTGGCCAGGGCCTCTTCTTGCGTTGCCCCGTCGGCCATGCAACCCGGTAAATCCGGTACTTCCACAATGAAAGCCTTGTCTTCAGCGCTCCAGTACAATACGACCGGATAATGATGAGGATTAGGCATTGCGCTCAAAAAAAATGTCAAACCTTTTCCTTTTACCGAAGCCACCGATACTTTTAAGAAACAAGGTTTCAGGCTCGTGCTCATCTACTGCACCAGATATTTCCCAATTGGGAAGAAGAAAGCCCTTTTCCTTGTAAAAAATATAGTATTTGAAAGAAAGTTGGTCATTTTCAGCGTCGTCAAAAACCCGATTTATTTCTTCTAAATCCAATTTGATTTCGAAAAATGACTCTAATTCGGCTAAAGTCAAACGCAAGGCATCGTTAATAAGAAGCGCCTGGCATTCCATTGCTAAACCGCTTCGCCCAGCAACGTACTAGCGGAAGACGAATGCACGAGCACATCCACGTAGTCGCCTTTCACGAAGTTTTGTTTTGGGAAGATGACGACTTGGTTCTGGCTGTTGCGGCCGCTAAGGTGCTCCTCCGAGCGCTTCGAGAAGTTTTCGACCAGCACCTTGTGCACCCGGCCGACGCCGCGCTGGTTGCGCTCGGCACTGTGGAGTTGCTGTAAGTCAATAATTTCCTGGAGGCGGCGCTTCTTGGTTTCAAGCGGAATGTCGTCGGCCAGCTTGCGGGCGGCCAGCGTGCCGGGGCGCTCCGAGTAGAAGAACTGGTAGGCCATGTCGTAGCGCACGAATTCCATCAGGCTCTTGGTATCCTCGTGCTCGGCCTCGGTTTCGGAGCAGAAGCCGGCAATCATGTCGGTCGAAATGGCGCAGTCGTCGCCCAGGATTTCGCGGATTTTCCGTACCCGGTCTTCGTACCAGGGCCGGTCGTAGGTGCGGTTCATCAGCTCCAGTACCCGCGAATTGCCGCTTTGGGCGGGCAGGTGGATGTACTTGCAGATGTTCTCGTGGCGCGCGATGGTGTGCAGTACCTCGTCGGTAATATCCTTGGGGTGCGAGGTGGAGAAGCGCACCCGCAGCGCGGGGCTAATGAGGGCTACGCTTTCGAGGAGCTGGGCGAAGTTCACGAACTCGGTGCCGTCGGCGCTGGTCCACTTGTAGGAGTCCACGTTCTGGCCCAGCAGGGTTACTTCCTTGTAGCCGGCCGCTACCAAGTCGCTGGCTTCCCGCACGATGCTGTGGGCGTCGCGGCTGCGCTCGCGCCCACGGGTGAAGGGCACCACGCAGAACGAGCACATGTTGTCGCAGCCGCGCATGATGCTGATGAAGGCCGACACGCCGTTGGAATTCAAGCGCACGGGCGTGATGTCGGCGTAGGTTTCGTCGCGGCTGAGCAGCACGTTCACGCCTTTTTGGCCGCCATCTACCTGGCTGATGAGTTGGGGCAGGTCGCGGTAGGCGTCGGGGCCCACCACGAGATCCACGATTTTCTCTTCTTCTAAGAACTTGCTTTTCAAACGCTCGGCCATGCAGCCGAGCACGCCCACCAGCATGCCGGGCCGGCGCTTCTTGTGCGAGTTGATTTGCTTGAGGCGCATGCGCACCGTCTGCTCGGCCTTTTCGCGGATGGAACAGGTGTTGAGCAGTACCAGGTCGGCGGTGGCCAGGTCCTCGGTCAAATCAAAGCCCTCGTCGTAGAGGATGCTCGACACGATTTCGGAGTCCGAGAAGTTCATCTGGCAGCCGTAGCTCTCGATGTAGAGCGAGCGGGGGCGGCCCGTGCGGGTGGCGGCGCTCACGCGCACCTCGCCGCCGGGGGCGTGCTCAGGGGCAGCGGCTTTATCTAGAAAATCGAGGGTCAGCAGGGGTTGGGACATGGCAAAGGCCGCTTTCCGGCGGGCCGCAAAGATACGGCTTCCCGTCGGAAAATGACAGAATGGCAGGGCGGGTCATTTAACAGTTATCAGTTACCATTTAACAGTTAGCGCGTTGCGCCGCACCGTTTCGCTGCGCGAAAAGACCATTTCCATCCACTGCATCGATGATTGTTATCCCCATCCAGAAGTGAGCTACGGCCAGTGTAGAACGAGTGGACTCCGTTTTGCGCTAGGAGTCTGGGTAAACGTCAAAACGGAGTGCCACTCCGTTCTACAGTACCACGTTCCAGTTTGCGTCGATTAATAGCTATTAACTGATAGCCGTGCCCAGCGCTTCCAGTAGGCCTTGGGCCTTGAGCAAGCACTCGGCGTATTCCTGCTCGGCGTCGGAGTCGTAGGTGATGGCTGAGCCGACCTGGAAGCTGAGGTAGCCGGTGTCGGCGCGGTACTGGAGGCTACGAATCACCACATTAAAGTCAAAATCGCCGCCGGGGCCCACCCAGCCGATGCTGCCGCTGTAGAGGCCGCGCCGGCTGCGCTCGTAGCCCTCGATGAGCTGCATGGCGCGCACCTTGGGGGCCCCGGTCATGGAGCCCATCGGGAAGGTGGCGCGCAGGATTTCGGGCAGCGCCACGCCCGGGCGCAGGGTGGCTTCGACGGTTGAAATCATTTGCCACACGTGGCGAAACGGGTATAGGCCAAAGAGTTCGGGTACGCGCACGGAGCCGGTTTTGGCCACGCGGGCCAGGTCGTTGCGCACCAGATCCACGATCATCAGGTTCTCGGCGCGTTCTTTTTCGTCGGCCAGCAGGGCCTGTCGCTGCCGGGCGTCGTCGGCCGGGGTGAGGCCGCGGCGGCGGGTGCCCTTGATGGGTTGGGAAAGGATGGTGGGGCCCCGGCGTGCCAAAAAACGCTCGGGCGAAGCGCACAGCAGGTAATGGTCGTGCCAGCGCACGAAGCCCGCAAACGGCGCCGGCGAGGCTGCGTTGAGCCGCCAGAAAAGCGCCGTAGGGTCTAGCTGCACGTGTTCGGCGTAAAATTCCTGGCACAAGTTCAGCTCGTATACCTCGCCGTTAAGAATGTCCTCGCGTACGGCGGCCACGGCCCGCAGGTAGTCGGCCTTGAGCAGGCGCGGGCGCAGAGCCGGTACCTGCGGCGGGGCCCCAGCCGGCAGCGCCGTAGCCAGAATTGCGGCCAGTATTCCATCGGCAGTGCCGTGGATTTCTACGATTTCGGCCTGCCACACGAGCCAGGTTTGGGGCGTGAAGAAGTGCAATAGCGGCCAGTCAAGGGCCCCAAAGTTCGCGCTGGTTAAAGCCTCAATCTCATTTTTGAGGTCGTAAGTAAGGAAGCCGCAGCGTGGGGCCCCCGCCGCTGGCCGGGCCAAGCAGTCGTCCAACTCGGCCAACGATTTTGGGGCCTCTGGTGCTGCGTCGGCCACGGCCAGCAGTCGGCCGAAGGGGCCCCGGGGGTACTCCAGTTGGTCGCTGTGCTCGAAATATGCGCAGTGTCGAAACTGCGCTGCCCACTGCAAGGCCCGTCGCCGGAACTCGTCTGGCCCAATCGGTAGGCTGGCTAACGGAATGATGAGGGGCTGGCGCACGGCAGTATATGGAAGGTAAGTATTCCTAAACCGCACGAAAAAGAACGTCATGCAGAGCGCAGCGAAGCATGACGTTCTTTTTCGTGCGGTTTTATTTAGGAGCAAGCCTATAACTCGCGCAGGGCCAGCTTGGCTTTGGCATCGGTGCTGTTTTTGTACTCGTGGGTGGGCGAGTGCAACGCCTGCTCGAAGTAGGCTTTGGCTTGGGGGCGCTGGCCGGCGGCCCGGGCCAGGTAGCCCAGCTCCAGGGCGGCCTGGGGCCCAAAGTAGTAGGTGTTTTCGCCCGCTTGGGTGGAAATGGCCAGCGTTTGGGCGTAGGCTTGGCGGGCCGAATCGGGGCGGCCCAGGCCCTGGTAGGCACGGGCGTAGCGGTAGGGGCCCTCCAGCCGGTCGCGCAGGGGCGTGGCGGCCGTGGACCGGAACATGCGCAGGGTAGCCAGCGCCGGGCGGTAGTAGCCGCCGTCGAGCTGCAAGCGGGCCCGGGTCAGGACGGGGCTGAGGGCCTGGGCGTTGTGGTAGAAACGCTGGGCGTAAGCATCTTCCTCTACCATGGTGGGGCCCGCCTGGTTAATTTGCTGGCGGTAGCGCTCGACGGCCGCCGCTGGTTCCCCGCCCAGCCAGTCAGCTAGGTAGAGCTTAAAGGCGGCGTCCTTGCGGTAGTTCTGGCCCCGGTATTCGCGCAGGAATTGCAGGTTTTCGCGCTCCGAACCGGCGTAATCAGCTTGGTAAAGCAGCAGGTCGCCGGCCAGGTGGTGCAGGTAGGCGAAGGGCAGGTAGGCCGGGCCGGTGGGCCGGGCGCGGTAGGCGGCCAGGGCGGTGGCCGTCTGGTGCTGGCGCTTGAGTACGGTGGTGGCCACGTAGGCAAAGAGCAGGTTATCGGGCTGTTGGGCGGGCATTAGGGCTGCCAGCCGCAGGGCCTCGGCGGGCTGCTTAAAATAGGTCTCGCGGATGAGGGCCCGGAACAGCTGGCTCTCGGCCTGGAAGGCGTGGGGCTGGTCGGCGGCCTGGCCGAGGTTGGCGAGGCCGGCGTCCACGTCGCCGGGCAGGCCCAGCAGACGCAGCAGCCAGTGGAAACCCTGAGGCAGCGTGCCGAGGGCGAACTGCCCCAGGCCCAGCGTGGTACGGGCCGGCACGAAGCCCGGGTACTGCCGCGCCAGGGCCTGCACCTGCTGGTAGGCGCGGCGCAGCTGCCAGGCCCCCACCACCTGGTGCCCGAAGCCCACGTGCTCCAGCCCCAGGTGCAGCCGGATTTCGGCGCGGGCGTAGTCGCGCCAGGGCCCCGCGGGGGCCTCGTCCAGGGCGTCGAGCCGGGCCTGCTGGCCGGGCACCAACTGCGTGTAGCGCACGGCGTCCTGGGTGGCCAGCAGCTCCACGAAGTCGGCGCAGTCGGCCACCAGCAGGGGGGCGGGGGCCCCGGGCGTGCGGGCCAGCTCGGGGGCCAGCAGCTGCCGGGCGGTGCCCAGGCGCAGCTTCAGTACCTCGGCGTAGGCGCGCTGGCTGCTGGGCGGTAAGTGGTTATCTGCCGCCGCAGCGACCGGTGCGGGGGCGGGACCTGCTGCTTCGTAGCTGCCGGGGCCCTGCGGCGCGAAGGCCAGCGGCAGCCACAGGCCCAGC
Source organism: Hymenobacter coccineus (assembly GCF_001816125.1). Taxonomy (GTDB): domain Bacteria; phylum Bacteroidota; class Bacteroidia; order Cytophagales; family Hymenobacteraceae; genus Hymenobacter; species Hymenobacter coccineus. Next base: position 9,132 of record NZ_MDZA01000049.1, read on the forward strand.
AGGGCCCCCCGCCACTGGGGAGCCGGCCAAAAAGCGCGGAGGAGGTGCCTGCGGGGTAAGCGAAACATGGAATGGCCAGTCAACAAAAAAGGAACGGCGCGGGGCCGTTCCTTTTCCTTATTTCTTCCGAGTGGGCCCCGTGGGTACCTGTTCAGGCAAGCTAAACGTTGACGGTAGCGCGGCCTTCCACATCGGCCAGAATGCGGCCGCAGTGCTCGCACACGATGATTTTCTTGTGCGAAATAATGTCGGCCTGGCGCTGGGGTGGCACCGTGTTGAAGCAGCCGCCGCAGGCGTCGCGGCGCACCAGCACCACGGCCAGGCCGTTGCGCACGTTGCCGCGGATGCGGGTGTAGGCCGTCAGCAGGCGGGGCTCCACCGGAACGGTGGCTTGCTCACGCTGGGCCAGGATGGCGCGCTCTTCTTCCTCGTTTTCGGCGATGATGGTGTCCAGCTCGCCCTTTTTGGTGTCAAGGTCCTTGCGGCGCTCGTCGAGCTTGCTCTTGGTACCCGAGATTTCAGCGTTTTTCACGTCGATCTGGTACTGCGATTCCTTGATTTTCTTGTCCGAAATCTGGATTTCGAGGCGTTGCAGCTCCATTTCCTTGGCAATGGCTTCGAACTCGCGGTTGTTGCGCACGTTCTGCTGCTGCTCGTCGTACTTCTTAATAAGCGTTTCGGCGTCTTTGCTGGCTTGCTTGCGGCTTTTGATGAAGTCGTTGAGGCCCTGAATGTCCTCGTCGAATTTCTTCACGCGCACTTCGTAGCCGGCAATCTCGTCTTCGAGGTCGCGCACTTCCTCGGGCAAGTCGCCACGCACGCGCCGAATCTCATCGAGCTGGGAATCAAGGTGCTGCAAAGCGAGCATGGCTTCCAGCTTGGTGGCTACGGGAACATCGGCGTGGGCCAGGGCGGCAGCTTTAGCAGTCATAGTGAACGGGATTCGTAGGAGTATCAGCGAATAAGACCGCAAAAGTACGCCCAAAACCGGCCAGGAGCAAATCGCGGAACACCTCGCCCGTGAACTGCTCGCTCTCGAAATGGCCCACGTCGCAGAGCATGAGCCGTCCCTCGGCCCCAAAAAACTCGTGGTACTTCACGTCGCCGGTCACGTAGGCGTCGGCCCCCACCGCCCGCGCCGCCCCGATGAGAAACGCGCCCGCGCCGCCGCACAGGGCCACGGTTTTTATCTCCCGCTCGAACGCCGTGAAGCGCACCACCGACACGCGCAACTGCTCCTTGAGCAGGGCCCGGAAGGCGGCGGGTGCCAGGGCCCCCGGCAGCTCGCCCACCAGGCCGGCGCCCACGTCCTGGTGCGCGTTTTCGAGCTTAACCAGCTCGTAGGCCACTTCTTCGTAGGGGTGGGCGCGGCGCAGAGCCCCCAGCACGGCGGCCTGGCGGTGCAGCGGTAGCAGCACTTCGAGGCGGGTTTCGGGCACGGTTTCGGGGCGGTTTTCCTGGCCGATGGCGGGGTGGGTGCCCGCGCCGGGCGTGAAGGTGCCCAGGCCGTCGGCGCGGAAGCTGCACGCGGCGTACTGGCCCACTTGGCCCGCGCCGGCGGCGTACAGGGCCCCCAGCACGCGGCCGGCCACGTCGGCGGCCTGGTCCTCGGGCCGGTTGGGTACGTAGGTGGTGAGGCGGGCCAGCACGCCGCTCTGCGGGGCCAGGGTGCGGGTTCTGGCCAGGCCCAGCTTCTCGGCCAGCTTGTCATTCACGCCGCCGCGTACGTTGTCGAGGTTGGTGTGGGCGGCGTAAATGGCCACGTCGTTTTTCAGGGCGGCCATAATGGTTTGCTCCACCTCGTTGGCCCCCGTCAGGCGCTTGAGGGGGCGGAAAATGACCGGGTGATGGGCGACTACCACGTTGCAGCCGCGGCGTACGGCTTCGGCCACCACGGCCGGCGTGCAGTCGAGCGTGATTAAAACGCCCGTGATTTCAGCCTGCGGATCGCCGCATTGCAGGCCGGCGTTGTCGTAGCTCTCTTGGTAGGCGAGGGGCGCAGCGGCTTCGAGCAACTGGGCCAGGGCTTGAACGGTAGGCATTTGCGTCAGTTATCAGTTGGTAGTTATCAGTTGAGAGGCTGTTTAAGTTAACGCCAGTGTGGTGTAGAGACGCATCCTTGCGTCTCGGGCTCGAACGGCTTGTCTAACTATCGTTCAAGCCGGAGACGCAACGATGCGTCTCTACAGCGTTTCAAGAGCCAAAAAATCAAGTCAAACAGTTGCTAGGAACTGGCGGGGCTTAAGCACTCGCCCAGCACCTCCACGTAGCGGGCCACATTGGCGGCCAGGTCGCGGCGGTGGTACTGCATGAGGTAGCGCGGGTGGTCGAGGACGATGATCTTCTCAAACAAGCCCAGCTCATCGTTCAAGCGGTTGAAGAAGATGCCGTTGCGTTTGCCCAGGCTCACGGCCACGTCGGTGCGCAGGCCGAGGCCGGTTACCTGCTGGCGCAAGGAGAGCTGCATGTCGGGCCACAGGGCTTTGGTGAGGGCGGGCGCGTCGTAGTAGTTGTAGTTTAAGTCGTTGCGTAGCAATACCAGCGGGTACACCGAGCCCAGATAGAAGTGCTGGTAGAACGCCGCGGGGCCCCCGAGCGCCGCCACCACTTGGTACACGAACTGGCTGGATATTTCGGGCCGCTGCCGGGGCAGGCCGTGGGCGATGCCGCAAAACTCGGCCAGGGACCCCGGGTCGGTGAAGGCCACGCCGGTGCGGCCCATTCCCAGCCGGCCGGGGTTGATGCCCAGCATGGCTACCCGAGGCTGGTTGTCGGCGTAGAACTTGTGCGCAAACTGGTTGAGCAAGTCGTATACCGCCGGCTCGCGGAACGGGCTCCGGGCCGCCACGCCGGTGGGCAGGGCCTCGGGCAATGGAAACGTGCGCAGGAAGTGCAGCAGGCGGTGGGCGAAAGTGGGCATGGGGCGAAATTGAGGCGAAATCAGCGCAGCGGCAGCACCACGGCTACCGCGCCGGGGCCCACGCGCACGCGGCTCAGCAGCGGGTACAAGGCCTGGCCGTGCCGGTGGTGGGAGGCAAATTGAAACCCGTCGAACAGCAGCAAAAAGCCGCCTTGCAGCAGCAGCGACTGGCCGTAGCCGCGCCAGCGGTTGGGGTTGTCGGTGGCGGGGTTGCGGCTTTTTTCCAGGAAGTACGCGCCGGTGGCCAGGTAGGCCACGTCGAGGCCGGCGTTGAAGAGGTACAGGTTTTCGGTGCGCAGCTGGGCGCGCACGGCGCCGGGGCGGTCGGTGGGGGCCCCG
>NZ_MDZA01000050.1 GCF_001816125.1 Hymenobacter coccineus
GGGCCGCACCGCCAGGCTGGGCCCCCCAGCCCCGCGCCCGCGGCTCCTCTTCTTCCCTCCCCATGGCCAAATCCAAATCCAATAGCTGGAACCCCGGCGGCAGCACCCGCCACTACTCCACCGACACCACCCAGGCCCACGCCTCGGCGGGCACCGGCAAAAGCCGCCTGCACGCCACGGCCGTGGAGCAGGAAACCGCCGTGCTCATCAGCGTGCCCCCGCGCCGCCAGAACGACCACCAGACCACCGAGTACCTGGACGAGCTGGCGTTTCTGGTAGAAACGGCCGGCGCCACCGCCACCCAGCGCTTCGTGCAGCGCCTCGAAAAGCCCGACATCCGCACTTACGTGGGCGAAGGCAAGCTGGCCGAAATCAAGGCCTACGTGAACCACAATAACACCAGCATGGCCGTGTTCGACGACGACCTGTCGCCCTCGCAGCTGCGCAACCTGGAGGCCGAGCTGAAGGTGAAAATCGTCGACCGCTCGCTGCTGATCCTGGACATTTTTGCCCTGCGCGCCAAGTCGGCCACGGCCCGCACGCAGGTCGAGCTGGCCCAGTACCAGTACTTATTGCCCCGCCTCACCGGCCTGTGGACCCACTTGGACAAGCAGCGCGGCGGCGTGGGCATGAAGGGCCCCGGCGAGACGGAAATCGAGACCGACCGCCGCATCGTGCGCGACCGGATTGCCTTCCTCAAGGAGAAGCTTGAAACGCTCGACAAGCAGGCGCACACCCAGCGCAAGGCCCGCGGCGGCCTCATCCGGGTAGCGCTGGTGGGCTACACCAACGTGGGCAAGAGCACGCTGATGAACACGCTGGGCAAGGCCGAGGTGTTTGCTGAAAACAAGCTCTTCGCCACCGTCGACGCCACCACCCGCAAAGTGGTGCTGGAGAGCACGCCGTTCCTGCTTTCCGACACCGTCGGGTTCATCCGCAAGCTGCCCACCAAGCTGATTGAGAGCTTCAAAAGCACGCTCGACGAGATTCGGGAGGCCGATTTGCTGCTGCACGTGGTGGACATTTCGCACCCCGGCTTCGAGGAGCAAATCCAGGTGGTGAACGACACGCTGCTGGAAATCGGGGCCGCCGAAAAGCCGTTGCTGCTCGTGTTCAACAAGATTGACCAGTACCGGCCCGACGAGATTCCGGCCGACCACTTCGCCGCCGAAGCCGCCGAGGAGGAGCGCGAAACCAACGCCCGCCCGCCCCTGGCCCAGCTGCAAGCCACCTACATGGCCAAGCTGCACGACCCGGTGGTGTTCATTTCGGCCCAAACCCGCGAGAATCTCGACGAGCTGCGCCAGCTGCTGGGGCAGCGCGTGCTGGCCCTGCACCAGCAGCGCTACCCCTACGAAACCGCGGCCGCCGACGAAGCCGAATAGTTCGGGGCCCTAACTGGGGCCTCACAGACCCCAAAAAGCCCCCGGCCCGACTACGCAATTGGTCGCCGCCGGGGGCTTTTTATTGGAAACAACTACTTACTGCGGCCGGCTTTTTAGCCGGACGGCCCGGAATTCGGAGCTGGGCTTCCACTGCGGGAAGGTAGTTTCAACGGCCAGCTTCTGGCCGATGCGGAACATGAGGCGGGCGTCCTGGGCGGCGCCGCGCAGGTCCCAGGCGGGGTTGTACTGGTCGGAGGGCTGGTGGTAGTTGTTGGCTTCGAAGTCCTCACGCTCCTTTTCGGCGAAGGCCTTGCCATGCAGGCGGCTCTCGAACGAGCCGCTGGCGTAGAGCGCCGGGATGCCCACCTTGGCGAAGCTGAAGTGGTCGGAGCGGTAGAAGCTGCCAGTTTCGGGGTGCTGGTACGGGATGACGTAGCGGCTTTGCTCCTTGGCGGCGGCGCGGGCGTAATCGTCGAGGTCCGACTGGCCGTAGCCGGTGATGGTCACGTCGCGCATGGGCCCGAAGGCCAGTAGCTCGTCCATGTTGATGTCGGCCACGGTGTTGGCCACCGGGAACAGCGGGTGCTGGGCGTAGTAGTCCGAGCCGAGCAGGCCCTGCTCCTCGCCCGTCACGGCCAGGAACACGATGCTGCGCTGCGGCTTTTCCTTGGCTTGCTCGAAGGCGGTGGCAATGGCCAGCAGGCCGGCGCAGCCGCTGGCGTTGTCCAGGGCCCCGTTGTAAATCGAGTCGCCCTTTACGGCCGGGCCGATGCCGAGGTGGTCCCAGTGCGCCGAGTAGAGGATGTACTCCTTGGGCCGGGTGGCGCCGGGCAGCACGGCCACCACGTTTTTCGAAGTTTTGTAGGTGATTTTGTTGTGCAGCGTGGTCGTCAGGTTCAGGCCCAGCGCTTTGCCCTTGAAGCCGCGCTGGTTGGCGGCGGCGTAAAGTGCATCATAGTTTTGGCCGGCGGCGGCGAAGATGCGCTTGGCCGCGTCCAGGGTCATCCAGCCTTCAAGGGCCACTTTGCTGGCGCCGTGGTCGGGCGTGGTAGGGTGCAGCTTGGCGCCGCCGTTGCTGCTCTGCACCACCGTCCAGGGGTACGAGGCGGGCTTGGTGTCGTGAATAATGAGCAGGCCGGTGGCGCCGTGGCGGGCCGCTTCCTCGTATTTGTAGCCCCAGCGGCCGTAGTACGTCATGGCCTTGCCCTGGAACATGGTGGTGTCGTTGCCCGCGTTGCCGGGGTCGTTGATGAGCACCACCACGGTCTTGCCCTTCACGTCGAGGCCGGCGTAGTCGTCCCACTTGTACTCGGGGGCCGTCACGCCGTAGCCGGCAAACACCAGCGGCGAATCCTTGATTTCTACCGTCGGCTTTTCGCGCTCGGTGAGGAACATGAAATCGGTGCGGTACTTCAGCGCCAGGCTCTTGCCGTTGCCGGCCACGGTGGCCACCGAATCGGGCCGGCCGGCAATTTCCACCAGCGGCACCGGCTGGAAGTAGGTGCCGTTGGGCCCCGGCTTCAAGCCCAGTTTCTTGAACTCGGCCGCTAGGTACGCGGTGGCCTTGTCCTCGCCCGCCGTGAACGGCCGCCGGCCCTGATATTCATCCGAGGCCAGCACTTCGATGTGCCGGGCCAGCAGGGCGGGCGTGATGCCGTCGGCCGGCGTGGGCACGCTGGCCGTGTCGGTGGGCGCGGCTTCGGCCGCGGGGCCCCGGCGGCGGTATCTGCGGTGGTGGTTTTGCCCTGGCAGCCGGCCAGTAGGAGGCCGGCCGCAACCGGCGCCAGCCAGCGGCGCATCGTCAGTAAGTGCATCGTGGAAAAGAAAAAGTGATAATTCAGCCGCGGGCGCACCGCGAATGTAGGAACCGAACCGTTCGGCGGCAGGCAACGCCAGCCGCGCTCCCCGCGTAAAACGCCACATACTCCCTTAAAATCTCTTTCACTGATGAGCGACAACATCAACAAGCCGAGCGGCACGCTGGGCGGCATCGTATCTTCTATTTTCGGCGGCAACGACAGCTCTAAGCCGGGCAGCACGCTGGGCGACATGGTATCGGCTATTTTCGGCGGCGACAAAACCGGCGCCGACGTGGCCAAGGGCTTCACCGCGCGTCACCGGGTGCTGAGCGGCGTGATCCTGGCCGCCGGCGTTTTTTACCTCTACCGGCGCATCAAGGACAAAGACACCGCGTTTTAAGCGCATTTCCGCGGGCTTAAAGCCCAGATTATCAGCCTGCGGCTTGTGGTTATTCAACCACGGGCGGCAGGCTTTTTTGTGGGCCTGCGGCCAGTGGTCATTTGTGAGAAATCTTGACATACACCACACTGGTTTCCTTATCAACCCATACCTCACCATGATCTACGTGTGGACTTGGCGGAATCTGATATAAAACCCCGTTGGTAATGCTGCTTGCTTAAACCAAGTCGGGGTTCCTGCCAACGGCATATTATCTACAACTGTGGCCTTAATTATGGTAACTGAATCATGGTTATTTAGCGCGGGTGAACGTCGGACCCAACGTTGAATATCTTGACCGGACGCTTTAAAAGAAACCCAGAAGGTTTGGGCAAGGAACATACTTTCTATGTCAACCTGCACAGTGCGTGCTTTCGCCGGAAGTGGTGCTAGCTGACTTATAGCCAGCACGTAGGCAAGGCGCTCACGCTTTGTTAAAACTGAATAGCTGAGTATAGATGCGGCCAGCAACGCCACGTAGCCCAGTAAAAGCAGTAGCCTTTTCATGCTGAAAAATAGAGTTGAAATGAATTGTGCAGGTAATCGTTCGCTTATTCTTCGCAAATAGCGTTGTGTCTGGCACTACTATTCGCACACTGACGGAAAGGCTAAACCAGCAGCTAGCCAGTTACTAGAGCTGGGGCCCTAATTTGAATAGCGAACGGACGAAATATTCCGATACTTTGGGCGTTCTGTTTTCCCCTAACTCCTTCATCGCATGGCATTTTTTAGAAAGAAGCCCGCCGGGGCCCCCGCCCCGCCCAAAAGCACTGCCCGCGAGTGGGCCGATTCGCTGCTGTTTGCCGTGGTGGTGGCCAGCATTTTCCGCTGGTCGGCAGCCGAGGCCTATGTCATCCCTTCGCCCAGCATGGAGGGCACGCTGCTGGTGGGCGACTATTTGGTGGTAAGCAAGTTGCACTACGGCCCCATCACGCCCCAAACGCCGCTGCAAGTGCCGCTCACGCACCAAACGGACCCGCTGTTTCACCTCAAAAGCTACTCCAGCCTCATCCAGCTGCCCACCTACCGCTTCCCGAGCTTCTCGGAAATCAAGCGCAACGACGTGGTGGTGTTCCACGTCCCGTTCGAGGCGCAGTACCCGGCCGACCTGCGCGACAACTACATCAAGCGCTGCGTGGCCGTGGCCGGCGACCAGTTTGAGCTGCGCAACGGCCAGCTGCTGGTGAACGGCCAGGTGGCCCCCGAGCAGGGCGCGCTGGAGCACAAGTACTTCATCCAGACCACCGAAAACAACGACGACGTGCAGCGCGACTTCCGCGACCACGGCGTGGTAGACTACCACCTGACCGCCGACGACCAGTTGATTTACGACAACGAAGGCAAGCCCGCGCTGCAAAACGACGTCCGCTACGGCCCCGGCTATGAGGTGGACTGCACGCCCGCCACGGCGGCGTTTTTCCGGGCCCAGCCCTACGTGCGCGGCGTAGTGGCCGAGGTGGAGCCCGCCGGCCAGCCCGCGCCCTGGGGCCCCGCGCTCTTCCCCGACAACCCCGACTACCCGGCCACCGCAGTAGCCCCCGCCACGCCCGGCCTGCGCCACTGGAACCAGGATAACTACGGCCCCTTGGCCGTACCCCGCAAAGGCCAGACCGTGCCGCTCACGCCCCAAAATGCGGCCGCGTACTACAAGCTCATCCTGCGCTACGAGCACAACGAAGGCATCACTCTGAGCGCCACCGGCAACGACCTCACCATCCTGCAAAACGGTAAGCCGCTGACCAGCTACACGTTCAAGCAGAACTACTACTTCATGATGGGCGACAACCGCCACAACTCGCTCGATTCGCGCTTCTGGGGCTTCGTGCCCGAAGACCACGTGGTGGGCAAGGCCGTGCTCGTCTGGCTTTCCGTGGACCCTTACGCCGATTTCCTCCACAAAATCCGCTGGAGCCGGCTGTTCCACAGCATCAGTTAGGGCCCCGGGGGCCCTTTTTTTCAACTAAAAACCCGCCGTGCGCAACCAGGCACGGCGGGGTTTTTTAGTGGTAAGCGGGCGGTGAGCTATTAAGCCGGGGCTCCTGCGTTGGCGCGTGCGCGCATTTTTTCGGTCAGTACCGGCGTGCCGGGCTCGTAGAGGGCAATCAGCTCGTCGGATACCGGGGCCAGGGTGATGGGGTGCAGGAAGTCGCCCAGCAGCGTGCCGGTGCTCTGCGTGTCCACGTTGGGGGCAGCGGTGCGGGAGGCCACATCGTCGAGGTGCACGGTGCGGAAATCGATGCTGAACCGGGTGGCGTTGGTGGTGTTGGGCACGGTGCCGTGCAAGTGGGCCCCCGAGAACAGGATGAGGCCCCCCACCTGCCCCACCAGGCGCAGGTCCTGGGTGTGGTCGATGGGGTCGAGCGGGCACGGGCGCTTGCGCTCGTCCTTGAGGCCCTCGGCCTGGATGCGCCGGCTCTCGGCGTACCAGTTGCGGCAGTCGTAGGCGTCCGACTCATTGCGCACCGGCTCATCCCAGTGGTTGGGATAGAAGGTGAGGCAGTTATCGGCCTCAATGTCGTACATCGGAATCCACCAGTTTAGCTGGTTCATCGGGGCTGAAAACCACGTGTCGCGGTGCGGGTCGAAGGAGTAGGCGATGCCCGTGGTGAGGTAGCCGTGGCTGGTGGCGGTGCGCATCCGGGGCACATCGAAGTAATTCTTATCCAGGTCGAAACCCATTTCGCCCAGGATGTTCTGGATGAGCTGCTTGGCGTGCGGGTGGTTGATGAACTTGGGCTTCAGCTGGCTCAGGATTCGGGCGTATTCTTCGGGGGCCAGGTGGTGCTGGGCCAGCGTGGGGTGCGTGCCGCCAAAAGCCTCCTCGGTGAGGGAGCGGCCAAAATCGCACAGGGCCTGAATGCTCGGGCGGGGGGAGAAGACAAACAGGTCGCCCGCGTAGAGTTTCTGGCGTATTTGCGGCTCAGGCATCTTCGAGTCAAAATAGACTATACTCATAAGGGATTGTTAAAGATGGCTCGTCCCGCCCACGATGGGCAATAAGCTAACCACATGAAAAAACAATGAATTTTTAAAGAAGGAAGGACTTTTGGAGAGCTGCGCGGGTACCGCACAGCAGTTGTTTCAGTAGTTTTTACTCAATTTCAGAGCTTGTAATTTTCTAAGAAAAGCTAGATTAAGTGCTCTTATCTGCTTTTCAAAAATAGCTTTGAATTCCTTAATTACCTATTCAGCAGCTCATTTTGCCAGGTAATTGCCCACATTAAAGCCGCCCTACGCGCCCGCACCAATTGCGCCCCACCTTTGCGCCATGCACACCCTTGCCCAACTCCGCGCCGGGCAGTTGGCCGGCGCCACCCGCCTCGACCTGGCCGCGGGCCTGACGGAATTTCCGCCCGAGATTTTCGACCTGGCCGATACCCTCGAAGTTCTCAACCTGTCGGGCAACCGCCTCGCGGCCCTGCCCGCCGACTTCGGGCGGCTGCACCGGCTACGGGTGCTGTTTTGCTCCGATAACCTGTTTACCGAAGTGCCGGCCGTGCTGGGGCAGTGCCCGCAGCTGAGCATGGTGGGTTTTAAGGCCAACCAGATCCGGACGCTGCCCGCCGGGGCCCTCACGCCGGCCCTGCGCTGGCTCATCCTCACCGACAACCAGCTTGAGGGCCTACCGCCCGAGCTGGGCCAGTGCACCCAGCTGCAAAAGCTGATGCTGGCCGGCAACCGCCTCACGCACCTGCCCGACGCGCTGGCCGCCTGCACCCGGCTCGAGCTGCTGCGCATCGCCGCCAACCGCTTCGAGGCGCTGCCGGCCTGGCTGCTCGGCCTGCCGCGGCTGGCCTGGCTGGCCTACGCCGGCAACCCGTTTTGCGCCGGGGCCGAGGCCGCCGCGCTGGCCCGCCACCCCATTGCGGCCATCGAGTGGCACAGCTTGGTGCTGGAAGAGCAGTTGGGCGAGGGCGCGTCGGGCGTCATTTACCGGGCCCGCTGGCACCCGCTGGGGGCCCCGGCCGCCGACGTGGCCGTGAAGATTTTCAAGGGCGCCGTAACCAGCGACGGCCTGCCGCACAGCGAGATGGCGGCCTGCATCAGCGCCGGGGCCCACCCCCACCTCATCGCCGTGCGCGGCCAAGTGGCCGGCCACCCCGCCGGGGCCGAGGGCCTGGTGCTGGAGCTGATTGACCCCGCCTTTGGCAACCTGGCGGGGCCGCCCAGCCTGGCCACCTGCACCCGCGACGTGTACGCGCCCAGCACCGCCTTCGCGCTGGACGCCGCCGTGCGGCTAGCCCACGGCGTGGCTTCGGCGGCGGCGCACCTGCACGCGCAAGGCGTGCTGCACGGCGACTTGTACGCCCACAACATTCTGAACACCAGCGCCGGCGACTGCCTGTTGGGGGACTTTGGGGCGGCCTGCTTTTTTGCCCCCGACAGCCCCACGGCCCTGGCCTTGCAGCGGCTGGAGGTGCGCGCCTTTGCCTGCTTGCTGGAGGAGCTGCTGGACCGCTGCGGGGCCCCGGCCGCGGCCCTGCAACCGCTGCGGGACTTGCAGGCCCGCTGCGCCCAGCCAGCGGTGGCGGAGCGGCCGCTGTTTGCCGAAATCCGGGAAGTGCTGGCCGGGGAAACCTTGGATTAATGCCGCCGGCCTAGCTTAGCGCCATGAAAACGCTGTACCTCCTCCGCCACGCCAAGTCAAGCTGGAGCTTCGACGACCTGACCGACCAGGAGCGCCCCCTCAACGACCGGGGCCGCGACGACGCCCCGCGCATGGGCCAGGCCCTGGCCAAGCGCGGCATCAAGCTTGATGCGCTGGTGAGCTCCTCGGCGGTGCGCGCCCTGAGCACGGCCGTGCTGGTGGCCCGCGAGCTGGGCTTCGCGCACGAGAAAATCGTCGTCGACCCCGCCATCTACCGGGCCGATGCCGACGCGCTGCTCGCCATCATCCGGGCCCTGCCCGACGCGGCCGAGTCGGCGTTGCTGGTGGGCCACAACCCCACCATCACCGACGCGGCCAACGCCCTCTCGCCCAGCTCGTTCGACGAGCTGCCCACGGCGGCGGCCGTTTGCCTGCGCTTCAGCACCGATAGCTGGGAGGAGGTGGCCCGCGCCAACGCCGAGTTCTACTTCTACGACTCCCCGAAGAACGCGGACTAGGGCCCCGGAGCCCGTCTGGGGCCCTAGCCTGCGTTTGGCAACATTATGGTAATCAACCGCCCGGGGCCCGCCGCGTATTGTTGCGGGCCCCGGGCGGGGCCATTTATTCGTTACTCAACCGATACCGTTTCGTTATAATATTATGAAAACCCTTCCCCGCGACCTGAGCTGGCTGCGCTTCAACGCCCGCGTGCTGCAAGAGGCGCAGTCGGACACGGTGCCGCTGCTCGAGCGCCTCAAGTTCCTGGCCATTTTCAGCGCCAACCTCGACGAGTTTTTCAAGGTGCGCGTGGCCACGCTGCGGCGGCTGGTCAAGCTCAAGAAGAAAACCCGCGCCCAGCTCGAAGAGAGCCCCAAGCGCCAGCTGAAGGCCGTGCTGGCCGAGGTGCAGCGCCAGCAGGAAGCTTTCGGCGCTACCTACCGCGAGCAGCTGCTCCCGGCCCTCACCCAGGCCCACATCCACCTGGTAAGCGAGGCCGAACTAACTGACGAACAGCGGGCCTGGGTGCTCGAATACTTCAACGCCTCGGTGCGCGACCTGCTCTCGCCGGTGGTGCTCGACGACACGCTGCACCACCTGTTTTTGAAGGACCAGGCGGTGTACCTCACTTTTTTCCTGAGTGGGCCCCGCGCCGCGCCCGGCAAGGGCAAGGGCAAGGGCAAAAGCAAGGGCCCCGAGGCCGAGCGCGTGCTGGCCATGGAACTGCCCACCAAGCGCCACGGCGGCCGCTTCGTGCAGCTGCCCACCGCGGGCGACGAGCGCTACGTAATGTTCCTCGACGACGTGGTGCGCGTGGGGGCCCCAGCCTGTTTCCGGCCTACGCCAGCGTGGCCGTGCACGCCGTGAAGCTGAGCCGCGACGCCGAGCTGGACATTGAGGAAGAGGTATCGGACGACTTGCTGGCCAAAATCCGCAGCAGCCTGGCCAAGCGCGCCACCGGCTACCCGGCCCGGATGCTGTACGACCCCGAGATGCCGCGCGAGGTACTTAGGGCCCTCAAGCAGAAAACTGGCATTGACGACGAGGAGCTGGTGGCCGGCAGCCGCTACCACAACTTCCGCGACTTTTTTGGCTTCCCCAGCTTCGGGCAGGCCAAGCTGCTGAACCCCGCCTGGCCGCCCCTGCCCCACCCCACGCTGCCGCGCACGGGCAGCCTGCTGGCCGCCATCGGCCACGCGACCACCTGCTTCACCCGCCCTACCAGAGCTTCGACCACGTGACGCGCCTGCTGCGCGAGGCAGCCGCCGACCCGCAGGTGTCGGCCGTGGCCATCACGCTCTACCGCGTGGCGACCAAGAGCGCCGTGGCCAAGGCCCTGCTGAAGGCCGTGAAGAACGGCAAGCAGGTGACGGTAGTGGTGGAACTCAAGGCCCGCTTCGACGAGGAATCGAACATTTACTGGGCCGAGAAGCTGCAAAAGGCGGGGGCCCACGTCATCTTCACGCCCCCCGAGCAGAAGGTGCACGCCAAGCTGCTACTCATCACGCGGCGCGAGGCGGCCGAAACTACCCGCCAGTACGCCTACCTCAGCACGGGCAACTTCAACGAGGACACGGCCGAGATTTACACTGACCACGGCCTGTTCACGGCCGACGAGCGGCTGACCCGCGAGGTGGCTGCCGTGTTCAACTACTGCCACGACCGGACGGCCCCCGCCGCGCCGCTCGAGCACTTGCTGATGGCGCCCTTCACGCTGCGCCCGCGCCTGAACGAGCTCATTGACCACGAAATCAAGCTGGCCCACAAAGGCCAGCCGGCGTCTATCATCCTCAAGATTAATGCCCTGCAAGACCCTGACATGATTGCCAAGCTCTACGCCGCCAGCAAGGCCGGCGTGCGCGTCGAGCTCATCATCCGCGGTATTGGCTGCCTGCTGCCGGGCGAGGCCGGGCTGAGCGAAACCATCAGCCAGCGCGGCCTCGTGGACCGCAACCTGGAGCACAGCCGGGTGTACGTGTTCGGCAACGGCGGCGAGGAAAAGGTGTTCGTGTCGTCGGCCGACTGGATGACCCGCAACCTGGACCGCCGGGTGGAGGTGGCCTTCCCGCTCTTCGACGAAACCCTGCGCGCCGAGGTGCGCCAACTGCTGGATTTCCAGCGAACCGACAACGTGAAAGCCCGCGACTTCGACAACGACTTCATCGCCCCCGAGCCCGTCGGGGCCCCGCGCGTGCGCGCCCAGGAGGCCACCTACCAGTGGCTGAAAAAGCTAAAGCGGCGCAAGTAAAGCACGCGCAATTGGGGCACAAGCGGGGCTAACGCGCGCGCTCCGCTTGTGCCAGGAAGTGAGCCACGTCGCCGGTGAGCAGGGGGGCGTGGCGGGTAATTTCCTCGATGGGCCAGTGCCACCAGGCCACGGCCAGCAGCCGGGCGGTGGTGGCGGCGTCGAACCGCGGCCGGATGAGCTGCGCCGGGTTGCCGCCCACGATGGTGTAGGGGGCCACGTCGCGCGTCACCACGGCGTGGGCCCCGATGATGGCGCCGTCGCCGATGGTTACCCCGGGCAGGATGGTGGCCCGGTAGCCAATCCACACGTCGTTGCCCACCGTGGTGTCGCCTTTGGTGGGGTAGGTTTTGCCGTCCATGGCCTCGGCCCAATCGCCGCCAAACACCGCGAAAGGGTACGCGCTGACGGCGCTGGCCAGGTGGTTGGCCCCGTTCATGACGAACTCCACGCCGGAAGCAAGCATGCAGAACTTCCCGATAACCAGCCGGTCGCCCGTGAAATCGAACAGGTAGCGCACGTGCTTTTGAAAATTATTAACATCTTCAAAGTCATCATAGTACGTGTAGTCGCCCACCGTTATCTGGGGGTGGTCCACCACGTTTTTCAGGAAGCACAGCCGCTCGTAGCCGGCCAGCGGAAACACGGTAGAAGGCGCAACAACGGCCATAGCAGCAAGAGTAGAAAAGCCCGGGGGCCCCAAAGGTACCGGCCCACAAGCCCGGCCACGGCCTTTGTCGCGCAGGGCCCCGGCGCCCCTCGCAAGCCCTCGCTCCACCACACCGGGGCCCCAAGCACAAACCGCCCCGCGCTTCGGGCGAAGCGCGGGGCGGCGGCAGCGGCGGGCGGTGGGCCCCCGCGGCTAGTGGCGGCGGTAATCGTCGTGCCGGTCATCGTGGCGGTCGTGGCGGTGCTGGGCTTCCCAGCGGGCGCGTTCCTGGGCGCGGCGGCGCTCCAGCTGGCGCTGCTCGCGTTCATAGCGGGCGCGCTCCGTGGGCGAGAAGCGGCGGGGGTCACGGTCGTGGTCGAAAGGAGCGGCGGTGGCAGCGGTGGCGGCGAACAGGCCAAGGGCAGTAACGAACGAAAGCAGGGCAGTTTTCATGGTTGTTGGGGTGGTTGAGGGATGGGAAAGATGGAAAGGGGAAATGTGGGGTAGGCTACAGGTGGATGCGGATGGCGACGGCCGCGGGGCGGCGGGGCTGCGGCTGCGGGTACACTGGCGGCGCGGGCACGTAGCCGTAGCGGGGGGCCGGGGCGTAGCGGACGGGGCCGGGGCGCGGTAGTAGCCGGCGGGGCGGTAGTACGGCGCCGG
>NZ_MDZA01000051.1 GCF_001816125.1 Hymenobacter coccineus
GCCCGCCCTGGGGCCGCACCGAGGCCACCGGGCCCCCGATGGGCCCTGCCGCTGCTGGCCGCTGCGGTGGCCCTGGGGGCCCTGGCCGCGGGCCACGCCACCAGCCGCCCCACGGCCGAGCACCCGCAGCAAACGCACGTCTTCTACACCCTCGACGCCAACCGGGGGCAAGCTTACTGGCTCAGCAGCATGGCCGGGCCGGATGCCTGGACGCGGCAGTTTTTCTCCGCGCCCACGGTGGGGCCCCTGCCCGAATTACTACCCGGAGTGACGCTGCCGGTGCTGCACCAGGGGGCCCCGCGGCTGGCATTGGCCCCGCCCACCGTCACGGTGCTGGCCGATACCACCCTGCCCACCGGCCGCCGCCTGCGCCTGCAAGTGCGCCCCGCCCGCCCCGGCGTGGTAAGCCTGCGCCTCAGCTGGCCGAGCGTTCAGCTAAACGGGCTGCGGGTGGCAGGCCACGCGGTAGCCCCTGCCCTGCTGGTTTCAAGCACCGGCTACAACGGGCTCACCTTTCTCGCCCCGGGCCCCCAGGGCCTCGTGGTAGAGTTTGACTTGGGACCCGGCGACGCCAAGCGGCTGCAAATCACCGCCAAAGACCGCAGCCTGGGCTTGCCTGCCGAAGCCAAAACGCAGCCCCTGCCCGCCAATATGGTGGCCGCCCCCGGTTACAACAGTTTCACCACGCAAGTCACGAAACGGTTCCAGCTGTGAGGTTTAGGTCCCCTAGGATGCGCACCTGGGGAACCTCACCCCCGGCCCCTCTCCAAAAGAGAGGGGTGCGTCCAACGATTACCAAGAAAGCACTTTCAAGAGCATCAGGTACTGGCACCCCTCTCTTTTGGAGAGGGGCCGGGGGTGAGGTTCCCCGTCGCCCATTCACTACTATTACCCCACCCAATGCCCATCCGCGCTGCCTTTACCCTTCTCCTATTCCTACTATCCTGGCTGGCCCGGGCCCAGGCCACTGGAGTACGCCGCCCGCTACCCCAAGCACCTGCGCGGCCTCATCGTGTCGAACATGGGCTACAGCGCCCCCATCTACAACAAGTACCGCTTCGGCCTCTACGCCGACATCATCCGCCAGCAGCGCCACGGCCGGCCCGCCGCTCCCGACAGCCTGCAGGGCGACAGCAAAATGATGCCCCTGATAACCAAGCCCGTGCAAGACGAATTCTTCCACCAGCACATGCTGCGCCTCCCTCAAGGCCAGGAGCCGGGGCCCTACGCCCGCAACCTCGCCCACATCAACAAAGCCGACCGGGCCCCCATCTTCCCCTTCATGGCCACCTGGGATTTCACCGCCCGCCTAACCACCATCCGCACCCCTACCCTATTGCTGGGGGCCCAATATGATTTCATCCCCCCCTCGGCCTACGCGTATATGCACCAGCAAATGCCCCATAGCCAAGTCTACATTTGCCCCAACGGCTCCCACTTCGCCATGTGGGACGACCCCCAGCATTATTTCCCCGCGCTGCTGAAGTTTCTGAAGGAGAAACGGTAATTATTAGCGCATCACTTACTTAAGGGCACCATCAGTTATGAATTGGGAAATCACGAGAAGTATACTCTTTGAAGCTGACGAGAGCTTGTGCGATTTGTACGTGCATGACACAAGTAGAGAAGATTGGAATAAGTGGGGAGAATTTGTAAACAATAATTATGAGGTGCGTTTCTACGATCCTGAAAATGATAAATCTGAAGATAAAATAAATCTTCAAACGATTTCAAGTCAATGGGATAATAGTGAATACAAATCAACTGTCAGAGTCTTTATCGGTCCAATTCAGATCAATGCTCACTTTTTTGGTGAAGATGAGATTGAAAACGACTTAGAGCCAAACGATTTTCATTCATTAGAAGCATTTAATGAACTGATGAAATACATGGGCAAAGTTTCTACCCTTCTCAATAAGGAAGTGGTATTAACTCCTGAAAATCTTCGAAGCTATACATTAATTTCTGTTAGAGGTAATTCAATAACTATTGATCCGCAGAATCTCCTCGGGGTTAAGGAACAATTAACCCAAGTTATTTAATTAAAAGGCAACTTTCAAATATTGGCCTTGTTTACAATAACCCCATCCCGCCTGCCCTCGTCTAACGCAGCTACCGCTACACCGTAGTTGCCTGCTTATGAGCCTTTGGGAGATAATTCGCCGTCTTTACCCCTACGTGCGGCCGTACCGGGGCCTCGTTTTCGGCACGCTGCTGCTGACGCTGGTGGGCTCGCTGGCGGCCCAGGTGAACCCGTTTGTGCTGCGCTACACTGTGGATACGGTGCAGGGCCTGCTGAACCGCAACCAGGGCCTGGCGCAGGGCCTGCCGCTGCTGCTGGCCGTGAGCGCGCTGCTGCTGGGCAAGGAAATCATTAACACCAGCGTCCAGTTCGGGCAGAAATACTACGGCGAGAAAATCCGCATCAACGTTTCCACCCAACTCTCGGAAGACGCGGTGCACAAGGTGCTCGGCTACCAACTGGGCTTCTACGCCGACAACGGCAACCAGACCGGCAAGCTCCAAACCCGCATCGACCGCGGCGTAGAGAGCCTGATGAAGCTGGTGCAAAACTTCTTCATCGACATCCTGCCGCTGTTTGCCAACGCCGTGGTGGCGCTGGTGATTATGTTTTTCGCCAACGTGTACGTGGGCCTGGTGGCCGTGGCGGTGCTGCCCGTGTACTTCTGGCTGAGCTACCGGCAGGCCGACCGACTCAACGGCTCGCGCCGGGCCCTGCGCGGCCTGCGCGAGGCCAAAAGCCAGGGCTTGGTCAACCTCATCGACTCGGCGGTGGTCATCAAAAGCTTCGTGCGCGAGGCTTACGAGGAAGAAAAGCAGACCCGCTTGCAGCAAGACTTGCAGGCCGCGCAGCTCGAAACCCGCAAGGTCAACTTCCGCTACGACGGCCTGAAAACCTTCACCGAATCCATCGGCGTGGTGCTCATCATCGTGCTCACGGCCTACCTGGTGCTCGACCGGCAGATTTCCATCGGCGCCATCATGTTCCACATCTTGCTGTTCAACAACGTGTCGGCGCCCATCCGGCAGCTGCACCGCATCTACGACGAGATGAACGACGCCCTCACCTACTCGGAGGGCTTCTTCGACATCCTCGACGCCGCCGACGCCACCGAGCCCACGGGGGCCCTGTTGCCCGACCACCTGCGCGGCACCTTCGAACTGCGCCACGTCGACTTCACCTACCCCAGCGGCACCCAGGCCCTGCACGACGTGAACATTACCATCGAAGCCGGCAAAACCACCGCCCTAGTGGGCCTCAGCGGGGCCGGCAAAAGCACCGTCATCAACCTGCTCTGCAAGTTCTACGCCCCCGACCGCGGGGCCCTGTTGCTCGACGGCCAGCCCCTGGCCGACTACAACACCCACGCCCTGCGCCAGCAAATCGGCCTGGTGCTCCAGAAAAACCACATTTTCAAGGGCACCATCGAGGAAAATATCCGCTACGGCGTGATGGACGCCGACTTGGCGCAAATCCAGGCCGCCGCCCGCCAGGCCTACCTGCACGACCAGATCATGCAGCTGCCCAAGCAGTACCAATCCGATGCCCAGCAGCTTTCGGGCGGCCAGCAGCAGCGCATCGCCATCGCCCGGCTGTTCCTCAAAAACCCGCCCATCATCTTCCTCGACGAGCCCACCGCCTCGCTCGACGCCATCGCCACCGAGCAAATCAAGAACTCGCTCGAAGCCATCAAGCAGGGCCGCACCGTGGTCATCATTTCCCACAGCCTCGCCCAAATCGTCGATTCCGACTGCATCTACGTCATGCAGCAAGGCCGCGCCGTGGAAAGCGGCACCCACGAAGAACTCTACGACCAACGCGGCACCTACCGCGAAATCTTCGACGCCTCGGCCCGCAGCTTAAATATCGAAAAACTAGCCCGCGTAATGGTGGACGACGGCGATGATGTGGCCGATACGGCGGGGTGAGGGCAGATTCTACATTCCAATATCAAGCATACTCTGTTGCTAAAAAATTGAACTGGTTATTTATTCTGAGATGAATAAGACAGGAAAACTTAAACCACTAAAGTGTCCATGTTGCGGCGAGTTGCAGCCTGAATCTGAATGCTCCGTGTTTATCAGTCAGATTTCTCAAGATGTACCGAACAAATATTACGGCACCTCAGGCGGAAATATAATTGGTAACCTATATTGGCTTGATGCGCAAAAGAACAGGGTTGATTGGGCTTGTGATATCTGCCTTCAACAAAAACGTGCATTCCAAGGCAAACCAAAGCGTCAGTTGTTCTGCGACTTCGCGCCTCATTTCGCATATTTCGACAAGCAAATAATTTGTCGTGACTGCGGCATAATATTCCAGTTTTTGAAAGAAGAACAAGCTCACTATTATGAAAAATTAGTGTTTAAGGTACAAGCTGAGCGAGTTCGTTGCGATATATGTTAAGCGTTAAAGAAAATGCAAGAACGACTATCTCAATTGCTAGCAAATCCTGATTACAACAACTTAGAGCAGGTAAAAGAAATAATCATGATTCGGCTTAATCTAAAACAGTATCAACAAGCCAAGCAGTTTTTAGCCACTGGCAAGAAAAATCATATTTCAGGCAGCAGCCAATATTTAATATTTGAATTATTGAAGAAGCGGGTTACAGATGCTGAATTGACAGACAATGGTTCTAAGCAATAGCTGTCGTAAACAGAATGCAAATAATGACCATCGACCTCACCAACGTCAACACCAAAGCGGGTTTTCACATGCTGATGAAAAGCCAGCTAGGATTTCCGAATTGGTACGGCGTGAGTTGGGATGCTTTTTGGGATGCCATTATCGCCGTGGTCGAAATGCCGGATTGCGTGGTCTTGCAAAACTGGGAAACGTTCGCCCAAGCTTGCCCTAAAGACATGCAGATTCTGCGTCAAGTCATTGCTGATTACCACCAGGAGGTGCCGGGCAAGCAGTTAGTGCTGGAAGAATAGGGGCTGGGGGCCCTAATACCCTTGCAGTCGTTGTTCTTCGTATCTTCCTCAGCCAAAATTCTCACCGCCATGTCTACCAACCTCACCCTCACACTCGATTCCCAAGTTGTGGAACAAGCTCAGGCTTATGCCCAAGCGACAGGCAGAAGCTTAGATGAGCTAGTCGAAACGATGCTTAGAACTAGCACTTCACCAGCAGCTACAACGCCAACTCTTTCGCCGGCCGTACAGGCATTGTTTGGTTCCTTGAAAGTGCCTGACAACTTCGATTATAAGGAAAGTCTGACAGAAGCTTTGCTGGAACGTTACAGCAAATGAGGTATTTTTTCCTTGATACCAACGTAATAATCGACTTTCTAACCCATCAGGGAGTTTTTGCAGTGGCCGCCGCTGAACTGTTTCAGGCATCGGTTGAGGACCGGGTTACTCTTTGCGTTGCTAGCCTGTCATTCAGCCACATTTATTACACCCTGCGCAAGGACAACACGCCGGCTGAATGCACTGATAAATTGGTCAAATCATCAGCATTGGTGCAAATCATCGCGGTAGATAGCAACACAATTCGAAAGTCCTTGGCCGCCGGCTTCACAGATTTTGAGGACGCACTGCAAAGTTTCGCAGCGGCTTCGGTTCCCGCTATCGAAGCCATTATCACCCGCGACCCGAAGGGCTTTCGCGGCAGTTCGCTGCGCGTACTCACGCCAGCCGAGGCGGTAACGGAAGCGCTATAAAACTCAATACCCTTGCAGCCACATCAGCCGCTCCTTCAGCCGCTGCTGGGGCAGGAAGTCGGCTTCCAGGGGCGGGGCAAATGGAATGGGCGTGTCGAGGCCGGCTACGCGTTGCACGGGGGCGTCGAGGTGCTGGAAGCAGTGCTCGGCCACCCAGGCCACGATTTCGCCGCCCAGCCCCCCGGTGAGCGTGTCTTCGTGCAGCACGAGGAGGCGGCCGTTTTTGGCCACGGTGCGGCGCACGGCTTCGGTGTCCCAGGGCAGTAGGGTGCGCAGGTCGAGGATGTCGGCGTTGATGTTCAGCTCGTCGCAGGCCGCCAGGGCCCAGTGCACGCCCATGCCGTAGGTGACGATGCTCAGCTCGGAGCCCTCGCGCACCAGAGCCGCCTCGCCGATGGGCGTGGTGTAGTAGCCTTCGGGCACGGGGCCGCTGAGGCTGCGGTAGAGCAGCTTGTGCTCGAAGTACAACACTGGGTTGGGGTCGTCGAAGGCGGCGCAGAGCAGGCCCTTGGCGTCGTGCGGGTTGCTGGGGTACACCACCTTCAGGCCGGGCACGTGGGTGAACCACGCCTCGTTGCTCTGGGAGTGGAAGGGCCCCGCGGCGGTGCCCGCGCCGGTGGGCATGCGGATAACCACGTCGGCGGCCTGGCCCCAACGGTAGTGGCTCTTGGCCAAGTTGTTCACAATTTGGTTGAAGCCGCAGGTCACGAAATCGGCGAACTGCATTTCCACCATCGACTTTTTGCCGCGCACGCTCAGACCTAGCCCGGCCCCCACAATGGCCGATTCGCAGAGCGGCGTGTTGCGCACGCGCCCCTTGCCAAACTCGGCCACGAAGCCCTCGGTGATCTTGAACACGCCGCCGTACTCGGCAATGTCCTGGCCCATGAGCACCAGCTCGGGGTGGCGCACCATGCTCTGGCGCAACCCGTCGGAAATGGCGTCGATGAAGCGCAGGCCTTTGGTTGCGCGGGCCGCGCCAGCCGATGCATCGCCTTCGCTATCTGGCTCAGCAGCAGGGGACCCAGCTTTTAATTTTTCACTATTGATTTTTAATTCCAACGACGCATCCGGCACGAAGGGCGCGTACACGTCGGCCAACTCGCGGCCGGTGTGGGCGGTGGGCCCCGGGGCCCCATCGGCTTCGGCCAGGGCCTCTTCGATTTCCTTTTTGAACTGCTCGCGCACGCTGTGCCGGGCGGTTTCGGTGAGGATGCCCTCGGCCAGCAGCCACTTTTCGTAGCGGTCCACGGGGTCTTTCTGGGCCCACTCCTGGAGCAGCTCGGCGGGCACGTACTTGGTGCCGCTGGCTTCCTCGTGGCCGCGCATGCGGAAGGTGAGGGCCTCCACCAGCACGGGGCGCGGGTTTTGGCGCAGGTCCACGGCCAGGCGGTGGATGGTGTCGAACACGTCGAGCACGTTGTTGCCGTCCACCTGCACGGCCTCCATGCCGTAGGCGGGGCCCTTGTCCACAAACGACTTGAACCGGAACTGCTCGTTGGAGGGCGTGCTGAGGCCGTAGCCGTTGTTTTCGATCAGGAAGATGACCGGCAGCTGCCACACCGCGGCCACGTTCAGGGCCTCGTGGAAGTCGCCCTCCGAGGCCCCGCCGTCGCCCGAGTACGTGAGCGTGACGCGCGGCTTTTCGTCCAGCACATCGGCCAGGGCAATGCCATCGGCCACGGCCAGCTGGGGCCCCAGGTGCGAAATCATGCCCACGATGTGGTACTCGTTGGTGCCGAAGTGGAAGCTGCGGTCGCGCCCCCGGGTGAAGCCCAGCGGCTTGCCCTGCCACTGCGCAAACAGCCGCGCCAGTGGTACCTGCCGCGCCGTGAACACTCCGAGGTTGCGGTGCAGCGGCAAGATGTACTCGTCGGCTTCCAGGGCCAGGGTGCTGCCCACCGAAATGGCCTCCTGCCCAATGCCCGAAAACCACTTGCTGACCTTGCCCTGGCGCAGCAGAATCAGCATTTTTTCCTCAATCAGGCGCGGCTTGAGCAGCTCGCGGTACAGGTGCAGCAGGGTGTCGTTGGCGTAGTCGCGGCGGTCGAAGGTCATGGGAAGGCAGGGTGGGCGGACGGGGGCAAAGGTAGCGGCGGCCAATTTCCCGGATAAGGTGAATAAATTATGAGGCTTGGGGGCCCTGGCTGTGGAATATAGCTGGCTACGGCATCTACCTTCGTAACCCTTTCCTTCTATACTTATTTATTCCCTTATTATGCCCCGATTTCTACTCGCAAGTATTCTCTTAACAACCGCCGCTCAAGCGCAGCAAATCGATACTCTTACTAAAACAGCGCCTGACACATCCAGATTTGCCTTATTGAGACATGGCCTCACCAACGACCCGGCCGTTAGAGAAACCCATCCTTATGTCTTCCCGCCTTTCCCCACCATTCAGCCGGCGCTGAGCCGGGTGGCGGGGGTGCAGTACACGCCCTTCTCGGGGGCCCCGGGGACCTGGGCGGCGGTGCGCATCCGGGGCAGCAGCAACGTGACCGGCAACAGCCAGCCGCTGTACGTGGTGGACGGCGTGCCGGTGTACAACACCGAGGTGACGCCTGAGGAGTGGAGCGGCGCGGAGGCCTTTTACCGCAATCAGTACCCATCTGCCGCCAACGGCAGCTTCTACGCGGGCATTACGCCCCACACGCCCACCGCCAATCCGCTGCTGGACGTGCCGGTGGAAGACGTGGAGCAGGTGGAAATACTAAAGGGCGCGGCGGCCACCGCCCGCTACGGGATGCAGGGAGCCAACGGCGTCGTGCTCATCAGCACCCGGCGCGGGGCCGACGGGCAGGCCGGGCCCCAGCCGCTGCGGGTGCGCTACGCCGGCTGGGGCGGCGTGCAGCAGGTGCGCCAGCGCTACAAAGTACTCGGGGCCCGCGCCTACGCCGAGCTGGCCAACGCGGCGGCGGCCAACAACGGCCAGCCCCCGGCGTACTCGGCTGCCGCCCTCAACAACTTGGGCGAGGCGGACCGGCAAGACCAGGTGCTGCGGGTGGCGGGCGTCCAGAGCCACCACCTGAGCGTGGACGGCCTCCACGGCAACACCCGCTACTACGCCTCGGCCGACTACCTGCGCCAGGCCGGTGTGGTGGACGGCTCCGACCTGAGCCGCTACCACCTGCGCCTCAACCTCGACCAGCAGCTGACCACCAAGCTCAGCCTGGGGCTGAAGGCTAGCGCGGGCCAAACGGACGCGCACTACGCCGGTACCGAGCCCGACGCGGGGCCCCTGTTGCAGGGGGCCCTGCTGGCCCCGCCCCTCGAGCCAACGGGCCGCACGGGCGGCAGCCCGTATTACATCGACCCATTGCGCGAGTTCAAGTTTTTTACTCGCGCGCCCCGCACCCGCCGCCTGCTCGTGCAGCTGAGTGCCACTTACCAGTTCAGCGACGCGCTGAGCCTAAGCGTGCGCGGCAGCCGCGAACAGGCCGATGCCCGGGAGTTAGGCTACGCGCCCGACGACATCATGGCCCCGGCGCCAAACCTAGTCGAAACCGGCACTTCCACTACCACTTCGCACAACTGGGTGGCCGATGCGGCCCTGCGCTACCACCGCACGTTTGCCGACCGGCACGCCCTCTCAGCGTCGCTCACTTACTTGCGCCAGCAATTCGGATGGGCGTTGGGGCATGATGAATACTACACCCTGCAATCCAACACCCTGCCCAGCGCTCCTCCTCAGTATTACTCGTTCCGAAGCGGCTACCAAGAAGCCGTAAAAGGCAACGGCGTGCACAGCCCGGCGGTGGGCGTGGGCTACACCTACGACGGGCGCTACGAGGTACAGGGCTCGCTGCGCACCGACGCGGTTTTCAGCGAAGATTACAGCCATAGCGAGTACCGCTGGTTTCCGGGGGGCCAAGTCAGCTGGCACGCCAACAAGGAAGCTTTCCTAGCCGCGGCCACGGGCCTGAGCGATCTGACGCTGTGGGCCGGCGCGGGCAAAACCGGGGCGTACTACGCCCCCGACCTCACCACTCATTACGACGCGGGCCTGCGCCTGGGCGTACTCGGCGGCCACCTCACGCTCGATGCCGAAGCCTACCAGCGCCGCACCCGCCACGCCCAAACCATGCTGGTTTCTTCGGCACCTTTCCAATCCGGCTCGGGCCAAAACTTCTATTATTTATCCCCCGACGTGACGCTGCTCAACCGAGGCCTGGAGCTGACGCTGAACGGCACCTGGCAGCTAGGGCCCCTGGCCGGCACCACCAGCCTGGCCGCTGCTACCAACCGCAACCAAGTGGAAACCGTGAATTCGCTCACGACTAACACGCCCATCTTTGGCCTGGAAGCCGGCCAGCCCTTGGCGCGCTTCTTCGTGTACGAGCCCGAGGGCACCTACCCCGTCGGCTCGCCCAACGCGGGGCAGCTCCGCTACCGCGACGTGAACAACGACGGCCAGGTGGACTACCTCGACGGCCACTACCAGGGCAGCGGCTTGCCCCGCTACACCCTCGACCTCTACCAGCAGCTACGCCTTCGCCGGTTTCAACTGGACGCCCAGATCGACGGCCTTTTCGGCTACCAACTGCTGAATTCCACGCTTAGCGCCCTGGATACGCCCACCGGGTTCGCTAACAGCTCGCCGCGGGCCCTCGACTACTGGACCCCGGCCCACCAAGACGCCTCGGTGCCCCAGCCGGGGGCCCGGCAGTCGTACTTCACCAGCAGCCAAGCCCTGGAAAGTGGCAACCACGTGCGCCTCACCCAGCTCACTCTGGCCTACGAGATGCTGCCCACGGGGCCCCGGCGGGCCAGCGTGTGGGTGGGCGGCCAAAACCTGTTCGTGACCGGCCACTACCGGGGCTTCGACCCCAACGTGAGCAGCGGCGGTAGTGCGCCACTGTTTGCCGGCCAGGACGCCAGCGTGTACCCAGTGGCCCGCGTGTGGCAAGTGGGCGTGCGGGGTTCCTTCTGAGCCGGCGCAGCCAGCTCCCGGCTTGGGCCGTACACCATTTTGCCTTTTCTGCTGTTAAGGGCCCATTGAAACCAGGGCCCCGTAAGTTTGCGCCCACTAGCCTGACCCACTTTATAATGATTAATTTCCAAGAATTCACCCTGGCCAACGGCCTGCGCTGCATTGTGCACGAAGACTTTAGCACGCCCATGGCCGTGCTGAACGTGATGTACGACGTGGGGGCCCGCGACGAGGACCCCGACCACACGGGCTTCGCGCATTTGTTTGAACACCTGATGTTTTCGGGCTCCGTGAACATCCCCAGCTACGACGAGCCGTTGCAGCGCGTGGGCGGCGAAAACAACGCTTTTACCTCGCAGGACGTCACCAATTACTACCTCTCGCTGCCCGCCGCCAACCTCGAAACCGGCTTCTGGCTCGAATCGGACCGGATGCTGAACCTGGCGTTCTCGGAAAACGGCCTAGAGGTGCAGCGCAAGGTGGTGGTCGAGGAGTTCAAGCAAACCTACCTCAACCAGCCCTACGGCGACGTGTGGCTGAAAATGATGCCGCTGGCCTACCAGGTGCACCCCTACCAGTGGAACACCATCGGCAAGGAAATTGCGCACATTGAAAACGCTGTGATGGACGACGTGCGCGGCTTCTTCAACAAGCACTACGCGCCCCAGAACGCCATCTTGGTGCTGGCCGGCGCCGTGGCTTTTGATGAAGCCAAGCGCCTGGCCAAGAAGTGGTTTGGGCCCATTGCCGGGGGCCCCGCCTACGTGCGCGACCTGCCCCAGGAGCCCACCCAAACCCAGGCCCGCAGCCAAACCGTGCAGGCCCCCGTTCCCCTCTCGGCCCTCTACAAAGCTTACCACGCCCCCGCCCGCCGCGACGACAATTACTACGCCGCCGACCTGCTGGCCGACATGCTGGGCCGCGGCAAATCAAGCCGCCTGCACCAGCGCCTGGTGAAGGAGCTGGCCCTGTTCAACAACATTTCGGCCTCCCTCACCGGGGCCCTCGACGCGGGCCTGCTCGTGGTGAGCGGCAAGCTAAACGCCGGCGTGAGCCTGCAAGAGGCCAACGCCGCCGTGGAAGCCGTGGTGGCCGAGTTTGTGGCCGCCGACGTAGCCGCCCACGAGCTGGACAAGGTGAAGAACCAAGCCGAAAGCCACTTGGTGTTCGGCGAAATCGACCTGCTGCACCGGGCCCTCAACCTGGCCTACAGCAAGCTCCTCGGCGACGCCAACCTGGTGAACGACGAGAGCCGCCGCATCCAGGCCGTGGACGTGGCCGCCGTGCGTACCGCCGCCACCCAGGTTTTGAGCCCTGAAAATTGCAACACGCTCTACTACGAAGCCGTCGGCGAATTTGTGGCTGAAGAAGTAGAGTTGGAAGCCGAGTAAAACGTCACATTGAACGGCCGGCTGATGTGAAATAAACGGTCATGCTGAGCGCAGCCGAAGCATCTCTCCAGTGTTAGCCGCCCCAATCTGAGTAACCGGGATCTGCTCCGCACGGCCGCGCTATCTCGCAATTGAATGATGCGCCCCGTGAGAGTGCTGCTTACCCCC
>NZ_MDZA01000052.1 GCF_001816125.1 Hymenobacter coccineus
GCTGGCCTGCACCACGGTGCACGGCCGCCCGAGCTGGTTGGGCGACGGGGCGGCGGTGTGCGTGTCGCTGGCGGCCACGGCCAGCAGCGGGCGGCCCCGGCGCAGCCCCGCGTCCCACCAGCGCAGGGCCTGCTCGTTGCGGGCGTCCCAGCGGCCGTTCCACACCTCAATGCCGTCGAAGTGCCGCACCCCGAACTGGAAGTGGTTGGTGGTATCGGGGAAGAACGGGTGGTTGACGATGGCCAGGCCGCCCAGGGCGCGCACCTGCGCGGTGGCGGCCACAATGGCGCTGTCGCGGGGCCCGTAGCGCCAGTCGAGCAGCGTGGTGGCGTCCAGCCCGAGGGCGTTCCAGTGGCCGTAGGCGGTGGTGGTTACTTCCTCGCCGTTGATGACCAGCAGGTTGGGCCGGGCGTAGCGGCCCCAGCTCAGGTTGGCGCTGTTGGTGTTGTGCTCGGTCGAGACGATGAAATCCAGCCCCTGGGCCCCGGCCTCGTCCACCAGCTCGGCGGGGGTGCGGCGGCCGTCGGAGTGCAGCGTGTGCAGGTGCAAGTCGCCCTGGTACCAGCCCGGCGTGGCGTTCACGGCCGCGCCGCGGGCGCGGGCACGAAGGCCGGGCCCGCCGGGCCGGGCACCAGCGTCGCGGTCAGCTGCCAGTCGATGCCCGCCGGCGCGATGGTGGACGGGTAGAGCAGCACGTGCCAGGTGCCGGGCCGCAGGGGCCCCGGCACGTAGCCGGTAGACGCCGCCTGGGCGTTCAGGAAAAAGGCCGTTTTAGCCCCGCCCGACCAGCCCCGGAAGCCCACCGCCGCGCCCGGCCGGTAGCCCTCGGGGCCGTAAATGCCCAGGTTCAGCACGTTGCCACTGGCGTGGTTGTAGTCCTCCTGCACCCGGATTTCGGCCGTGCCCGGCGGCACCTCAATGGGCACGTAGAGCAGCCGGAACAGGCTGTCGGCCGGCACGTGGCCGCGGCGCACTACTTCCGTTGGGGCCTGGGCGGCGGCCGCTGCCGCCCAGCCGCACAGGGCCAGCAGCAGCGCCCAGCCGCGCCGCGCGCCCACCCGGCGCCGGCCCCATTCACGAACGCTGCGCACCCGGCTATTTAATGGTGGCCGGCGCTACCTGGCTGGCGTTGACGGGGTTGGGCCGGAAGTAGGTGCCGCCCGCAAAGCTGATGGTGTAGGGCGACGCGAAGTGCGTGCTCGGCGCGTAGTAGTCGGTGCTGATGATTTGGGCCCCCGACGCCTCGGCGGCTTCGAAGCTGGTTTTGTCGTTGCGGCGCGCCTCCTGGGTGTCGCTGTCGGCGCGCGACCGGATGATGTAGCCCTTCGCCACCAGGGCCTTGATGGCGGCCTGGTCTTTTTTAGCGTTGTTGAGGACGTGGATGGCGGCCTCGGGCGTGCCGGGCTCGGCGTCGGCAAACAGCACCCGGCCCTTCAGCGACGGGTGGCCCTGGATGTACGTGGCGCGCTTCTCGCCCAGCTCGTCGAGCACGAACACAAACTTGCCCTGGGCGGCGCGCAGCGTGGGCCAGTTGCGGTGCAGCACGGCGGCCTCCAGGGTGGGGTACTGGCCGCGCACCTGGTCGGGCGTGATGAGGTTACCGGCCCCCAGGTTGTCCAGGATTTCCCGGTCAAGGGCATCGAACACGGCCGCCGTGAAGGGCTCGGGCACCGTAAGGCCGGGCTGCTTCAGGGCCTCGCTCTTGGCGTTCATAGTGATGAACACGGGGTGGTGCGTGGGGTGCGCCGCCGACCATTTCTTCAACTCCAGCAGGGCCAGCTTGAACGTGGGCGCGTTGCTGCGGTAGTCAAGGTCCTGGATGTGGAACACCTTGAAGCCGGGCTGCTTCATCAGGCCCGCTGCGTCGTAGGGCGGCTGGCCGGGGGCCAGGTCCAGGCCCTTGGGGTGGGCGTACTTGCCGCCCTGCGTGTCGGCGTACACGTCAATTTCCAGCGCCAGCAGGCCTTTGTTGAGCTGCTCGGTCAGGCTCAGGTGCTCGTAGTCGATTTTGCTCATGCTGGCCGAATCGGACTTTTGGAGCACCCGGAACAGCTTGGGGTCGATGGCTTGCTTGTAGCTGTTGTGCGAGCCGATGACCTGGATTTGGTTCAGCAGCGGCTCGGGGGCCCGCCGGGTAGCGGCGCCGAGGGCCCGGCGGCCAGGGCCCCAAATAGGAGAATAAATTTCATAGAACAAAGCTAGTAGCCAGGGTTTTGCTGCAAGTTGGTATTCAGCCGCAGCTCGATGGTGGGCACGGGGTAGAGGCGGCGGAAGGTGCTCTTGTCCATCTTCAGCGCGTCGTTGGGCAGCGGGTACTCCGTCTCGAACTGGCCGAAGCGGATGAGGTCGTTGCGGCGCCAGCCTTCCCAGCTCAGCTCGCGGGCGCGCTCGTCGAGCATCCCACCCAGGGCGATGCTGGCGGCGGCGGGGGCCCCGGCGCGGGCGCGCACCTTGTTCACGAGCACCAGCGGCGTTTGCATTTCGCCGTTGCTGGCGGTGGCGGGGGCCCCGCGCAGGATGGCTTCGGCCTTCATCAGCAGCACGTCGGCCAGGCGCAGCACGGGCACGTCGTTGCCGTTCAGGCGGGTGGCCTGGATGATAGCCGGGTCGGGGTAGAACTTGATGGAGCGCACGCCCTCCGACTGGGTGGCCAGCGTGTTGCCCACGTCCATGGGCTTGGGCGGCACCAGCGTCAGCACCGGGTTGATGACGATTTGGTCGGTGGTGTTAGGGTAGTACACCGGCGTGGTGGTGAAGCCGCCGTTGCCGTCGGGCACGAACTGGGGCCCCGACAGCCAGGTTTTGGTGCGGGCATCGCCGGGCAGGTTGAAGCGGGCGTAGAACTCCGGCGTGGTGCTCATGGCAATGCTCAGGCCCACGTTGAAGCCGTACGCCTGCGTGAGGTAATAGAAAAAGCCAAAGCGCGTGAACTGGTTGCCCGGAATTTGCTGGTCGTAGGGCACGGCGAACACGGTTTCCCGAATCTGGGGCCCGTTGTTGGGCAGGAAAATGTCGCGGTAGCGCGCGTCGAGGGCGTAGTTGGCGTTGGCCTGCACGCTGTCGGCCATGCGCACCACGTCGGGGTAGCGGGCGGGGGCCCCGTACACCTCGGCGTTGAGGTAGAGCTTGGCCAGCAGCGCGTACACCAGGCCCTTGGTGGGGCGGCCGTACTGCTGGGTGTTGCTGGCGCTGGCGCCCGACTTGGCCGGCAGCTTGGGCGTGAGGCTCTTCAGCTCGCTCTCGATGAACTCGTACACCTTGGCGCGGGGCTGCGTGGCGGGCAGCGGGGCCGTGGGGTACTCGGTCACCAGGGGCACGTTGCCGTACAAGTCGAGCAGGAAGAAGTAGTAGAGCGCCCGCATGGCCCGAATCTCGGCCAGGCGCGCGTCCTTCTCGGCCGCCGTGAAGTTGAACGTGTTCGTGACGTTGAGCAGGCGGTTGCAGGTAGTGATGCCGCCGTAGGCCCACTGCCAGATGGTGAGCACGTTGGGGTGGTCGGGCGTCCAGGTGTGGTAGTGCAGCTGCCGGTACTGGCCGCCGTCGTCGAAGTTGCCGTCGCGGGCCGGCAAAATGGCCTCGTCGGTGGCCAGCGTTTGCATGCGCCAGTAGGGCACGGCGTACTGCGACGACAGGTTGGAATAAATGGCCCCCACCGAGGCGTTGTAGTCGCTGAGGGTGGTGGGGAAGTTGGCGGCCACGAACTGCGACTCCACCGGCACGTCCAGCACGTTTTTGCAGCCCATTAGGGCCCCAGTTAGGGCCCCGGTCAGCCCGCCGGCCAGCAGCAGGGCGCGGCTTGTTGCGTAAATTTTTTGCACGATAGTATAAGTAGGAAGCGCGATTAGAAGGAAGCCGACAGGCCCAGGGTGAACGTGCGGGTCTTGGGGTAGAAGTTCTGGTTGTCGATGCCCGGCGTGAGGCCCCCGATGTTGATTTCGGGGTCGATGCCCCGGTACTTGGTGATAATGAACACGTTGTTGCTACTCACGTAGAAGCGCAGCGCCTGCACGTATTGGGTGTGGGGCCGCAGGGTGTAGCCCAGGGTGGCGTTGTCGAGGCGCAGGTACGAGCCGCTCTCCAGGAAGCGGTCGGAGATGAGGTAGCCGTTAATGTCGTTGAACGACTCGCCCAGCGTGAAGCGCGGGATGTTTTGCAAGCGCGCGTCGGCGGGGTTGTTGAGGCCGGCCAGGGTGGCGTTCAGGATTTTGTTGCCGTACACGCCGCGCACCAGGAAGTTCAGGTCGAAGGCCTTGTAGGTAAAGTTGTTGGCCCAGCCGTAAATCAGCTTGGGCTGGGCGCTGCCCACTTCCTGCATGTCGGTGGTGAGGGGCTGGGTGGCCGTCACGCTGCCGTCGGCCTTCTGGTAGGTGCTCACGCCCTGCTCGTTTTTGCCTAGGTAGTGCCACAGCTTGAAGGTGCCGAGCGGCGAGCCGGGCTGCACAATCTGGCTGTAGTTGCCGCTCTGGCCCTTGCCACCGAGCTGCGCCGTCTGGATGTAGGGAATCGTGAAGCGGTCGGTGCTCAGGTTGTCGATGCGGTTGGTATTGTGCGAGAAGTTCAGCGACGAGCGCCAGGTGAAGGCGCCCGTTTGCACCGGCACCACGCTCAGGGCCACCTCGATGCCGCGGTTGGTCATGCTGCCCACGTTGGCGGTGTAGGTGGTGTACTGGAACTCGGTGCTCGACACCGGCAGTACGTCGTCAATCAAGTCGCTGGTTTTCTTGATGTAGTAGTCCACCGAGCCCGTGATGCGGTTCTTGAACAGGCCGAAGTCCAGGCCGATGTTGGCGGTGGCGGTGCTTTCCCACTTCAGGTCGGGGTTTTCGTTGCGCACGGCGTTCACCACGTTCGAGATGGCGCCGTTGTTCAGGTACTTGCTGCTGCCGGGCGGCGTGCCGTAGATGAGGATGGCCGAAAAGGCGTCGAAGCCCTGGCTATTGCCCGACACGCCGTAGCCGGCGCGCAGCTTCAGGTCCGAAAACAGGTCGCGGCCCCGCATAAACTCCTCGTTAATAATGCGCCAGCCCACGGCCGCCGTGGGGAAGTAGCCGTAGCGATTGTTCACGCCGAACACCGACGAGCCGTCGCGCCGCAGCGACACCTGCGCTAGGTAGCGGTCGCCGTACTGGTACTGCGCGCGGGCGTACTGCGAGAGGAGCCGCAGGGTAGAAATGGGGTTGTTATCAAACGCCACCTGCGCCAGCGACGATGGGTTGGACAGGTACAGGTTATTGAACCCCAGCGCGTTGTTGGCGAAGTTCTGGGTCGTGATACCAAAGCCGTCGTTGGTGCGGTCCTGCTGGTACGAGTAGCCGGCCAGTAGCTGCACGCTGTGCAGCCCGAGCGTGCGGTCGTAGTTGGCGTAGGCCTCCAGCACGTCGTTGGTGTTCTGGTACTCGGCGCGGCGGGCCACCCCGCCCAGGTTCACGGCCAGGCCCGACTGGCTGTTGAGGTAGCTGCTGTAGTTGGTTTGGGCGCGCTGGGTCGAGCCGCTCAGCGTCAGCTTCAGGCCCGTGAGCACGTCCACCTGCACCAGGCCGTTGACCAGCGTTTTGCTGTCCTTCGTGATGTAGGTGTTGTTGTTGGCCAGCGAGAGCGGGTTGAGCGGGCCGCTGCCCGTGCGGGTGTAGTTTTCCTTGTAGGTGCCGTCGGGGTTGTAGGGGCTCACCGTGGGCAAGTAAAACAACATGCCCGGCAGGGTGCTGCCCTGCGGAATGTCGTTTTGGGTGGTGCTGCTGTTGATGATGTTCACGCCCAGCTTGAGGCGGTTGTTAAAAAAACGCTGGTTGATGAACCCGCGGTAGATGAGGCGCTCGAGCGACGTATTAATTAGGGCCCCGTTGTTTTTCAGGTAGTTCACGCTGGCGCCGTAGTCCGTGGCGTTGGCCGAGCCCGCAAACGAAAGGTTGTGGTTGGTCGAGTAGCTGGTGCGCTCGATCAGGTCCTGCCAGTTGGTGTTCGAGCCATCGTCGTCGGTGGGCGTGGTCAGCGGCCGGGTTTTGTTGTCGGCCAGGTACTGGCGCAGCTCGCCGCCGCTGAGCACGTCGATTTTCTTCGACACCTTGGCCAGGGCCCCGTAGGCGCTGTAGGTGAGGCGCGACTGGCCCGGCTTGGCCCGCTTGGTGGTGATGATGATGACCCCGTTGGCCGCCCGCGTGCCGTAAATGGCGGTGGAAGAGGCGTCCTTCAGCACGTCAATCGTGGCAATGTCGTCGGGCGCCAGCAGGTCGATGCTCGCGCCGGGCACGCCGTCGATGACGTAGAACGGCTCCGTCACGCCGCCGTTCACGGTGCGGATGGTGGAGGGGCCCCGCAGCACCACCGACGGCCGCTGGTTGGGGTCGCCGCTCTTGGTGATGTTCAGGCCGGCCACCTTGCCTTGCAGCAGCTCGGCGGGCGTGGTGAGCACGCCCTGGTTGAATTCTTCGCTCTTGATGGACGTAACGGCGCCCGTGATGTCGGCGCGGCTGGCCGTGCCGTAGCCAATCACCACCACGTCGTTCAGCTTCTGCGCGTCGGGCAGCAGCGTCACGTTGAGGCTGGTTTGGGTGCCGGGCGCAATTTCCTTCGCCACGGTGCCCACGAAGGAGAACACCAGGATGTCGGCCGGCCCGTTGGTTTTGATGCTGTAGGCACCGTCGGCCGCCGTGGCCACCGCCGCGGCACCGTCCTTGAGGCGCACCGTGACGCCGGGCAGCGCCGCGTTTTTCTCGTCGGTTACGGTGCCCCGCACGGTTTGCTGGGCCAGCGCCACCGCTGGGGCCCCCAGCAGCACCGGCAGCAACAGCAGGCGGCGCACGAACTGGGCAGCAGGTTTTGAAGCGTATTGGTTGGTCATATAATCCCCTTTTAAATGGGTTTGTGTAATGGCCAGCAAAACACGGGCGGGGCTATTATTTCAACATGACGCGCAGATTACCATTGTATTTGAGGTAGAAATTACAGCACTTAACCGTACCGCTGGGGCCCTATTCTGCCGCCAATGGCCCGCAACGGCCCCGCAGCAGCCTTAAAATTCACCTAACGCTCAGGTAACATTGCCGCAATGTACCCACCCTAATTTTGCACCCCTCTAATAGAAAGTATAATATCTAGCGCAATTAATAATTGCTCAATTAATTTAATTAACACCCAAATTATGATCGTAATAATTAATTAAAGCCGCTCAACAATTCACCAATTAAATACTCGGGGATAATGGCTTGCCAAGGCGAGGCAACAGGGTTCCAAAAGTTTCTAACTAATCCCTGGACAGCACCTTCTGAATTTATTCCCCTTAATTATTACCGCTGCTTTTCCATTTTTCTACCCATTTCTTTTTCGATGAAACAACTGTTATTTATTGCCTTAGCTGTGCTGCTGGCCACGCTGGGCGTGCGCGCCCAGGTGACGACCAGCAGCCTGACCGGCCTGATTAAAGACGCCAAGGGCGAGCCCTCCATCGGGGCCACGGTGCGGGCCGTGCACACGCCCAGCGGCACCACCTACGGCACCGCCACCAACGCCGAGGGCCGGTACACCATCCAGAACATGCGCATCGGGGGGCCCTACACCGTGGAAATTAGCTACGTGGGGGCCCAAACCACCACCCGCAACGACGTGGTGCTCCAGCTCGACCAGCCCTACGTGCTGAACGTGGCGCTGGGCGCGGCCGATACCCAGCTCCAGGAAGTGACGGTGACGGCCAGCAACCCGCGCTCGGTGCTGAACTCGGACCGCACCGGCTCGGTAACCACCATCGACCGCACGGCCTTGCAGCGCCTGCCCTCCATCACCCGCAGCCTCAACGACTTCACGCGCCTCACGCCCCAAGCCAACGGCGGCGGGGGCATCGGGGGGGGCAGCAACCGTTCGAACTACTTCAGCGTGGACGGCTCGGACTTCAACAACAACTTCGGCATCGGGGGCAACCTGCCGGCGGGTGGCTCGCCCATTTCGCTCGACGCCATCGAGGAGATTTCGGTGAACGTAACGCCCTACGACGTGCGCCAGTCAGGCTTCACCGGCGCGGCCATCAACGCCGTGACCCGGGCCGGCACCAACGACTTCGCGGGCTCGGCCTACGGCTACTTCAACAACCAGAAATTCCGGGGCAACCGGGTAGGTGATCAGCGCGTTAACATCCAGGACCAGCGCTTTTACCAGTACGGTGCGCGCCTCGGGGGGCCCATTATCAAGAACAAGCTGTTCTTTTTCGGCAACTTCGAAACCGAGGAAAACCGCACCCCGGGCCAGCAGCGCACCGCCGCCACCGACGCCGTGCCCTTCGGCAGCAACACCAACGTGGCGCGCCCCACGGCCACCGAGCTGGACCAGATTCGCAGCACGCTCATCGAGCGCTACGGCTACGACCCGGGGGCCTACCAGGGCTACAGCTTCACGGCCCCGCGCACCAAAATCCTGGGCCGCCTCGACTGGAACATCAGCCCGCGCAACCGCTTCAACGTGCGCTACAGCCAGGTGGAGGGCAAGGGCACCAACTTCCCCAGCACTTCGCGCAGCCCGTTTGGGGGCTACACGGGGGGCAGCGGCAACCGCCAGCAGAACACGGCTTTGTTCTACCAGAACGCCACGTATTTTCAGGAATCCAACTTCTACTCGCTGGCGGCGGAGCTGAACTCCGCGTTTGGTAAAAACAACCAATTTGCCAACGTGCTGCGCGGCACCTACACCCGCCAGAACGACCCGCGCAGCTCGCCCAGCGGCACGCTGTTTCCGTTCGTTGACATCCTGAAGGACGGCACGCCGTTCACCTCGTTTGGCACCGAAGTGTTCACCTACGGCAACCTGCGCGACGTGAAAATCTATTCCATTAAGGACGACTTCACGGCCACGCTGGGCCGCCACAACATTACGGCGGGCTTCCAGGGCGATTTCAGCGAAACCAAGAACGGCTTTCAGCGCTTCGGCACGGGCTACTACACGTTCAACTCGCTCGACGATTTCCTCAATAACCAGAAACCCCAGGACTTCGGCATCACGTACTCGCTGGCCCCGGGCTTCGCGCAGGCGTTCCCCACCTTCAGGTACCAGCAGTACTCGCTGTATTTGCAGGACGAGTTTGCCGTGAGCAGCCGCCTGCGCGTGACGCCCGGCCTGCGCGTGGACCTGACGCACTACTCCAACACCTTGCAGCCGTTCCCGCTGGTGGCGGGCCTGAACTTTGCGGGCGGTGAGAAAATTGACGTGTCGCAACTGCCCGGGGCCCAGGTCCTCTACTCGCCGCGCCTGGGCTTCAACCTCGACGTGCTCGGCACCCGAGCCTTGCAACTGCGCGGCGGCACGGGCATCTTCACGGGCCGCGTGCCCTACGTCTGGATCGTGAGCCAGGCCGGCGACGCGGGCACCTTGCAGGTGACGCGCACCTTCTCGGGCTCGGCCGTGCCGGGCCCCTTCAACCCCGACCCCACCGCCTACCGCCCGGCCACGGTGCCGGCCGCGGGCACCGTTATCCCGAGCACTACCTCGTCGCTGGCGCAGGATTTCCGCTTCCCGCAAACCTGGAAAACCAGCCTGGCCGTGGACGCCAAGCTGCCCGGGGGCCTGGTGGGCACCGTGGAAGGCATTTACAACCGCGACATCAACGCGGCGGTGTTCCGCAACGCCAACCTGGTGGACCCGCAAACCCTCGGCGGGGGCCCCGACAACCGCTTGGTTTACCCGAACCTGCCCACCGATAAGTTTGTGAACCCCCTCACCAGCGCGGGCCAGCCAGTGCGCACCGGCACGGCCAACGGCACGGCCTACAACGCCATTGTGCTCGACAACGCCTCGAAGGGCTACTACTTCTCGCTCACGGGCAAGCTCGACAAGCAGTTCAGCAACGGCCTGTTCGGCTCGGTGGCCTACACCTACACCGACTCGAAAAACCTGTACGACGGCGGCGGCGACCAGCCCCTGTCGGCCTGGCAGGGCACGGCCACCGTGAGCGGGGCCAACAACCTGCCGCTGGGCTTCAACGGCAACGTGCTGCCCCACCGCGTCATCGCCGCCCTCTCGTACCGCGCCGAGTACCTGGGCCACCTGGGCACCACCATTTCGCTGTACTACGAGGGCGCGACCCAGGGCCGCTACTCCTACCTCTACTCGGCCGACTTCAACCGCGACGGGGCCAACGCCGACCTGGTGTACATCCCGCGTGACGCCTCGGAAATCAACTTCGTGCCCGTGACGGTGGGCACCGGCGCCGCCGCCGTGACGTACTCGGCCCAGCAGCAGAGCGACGCCTTTTTCAAGTTCGTGGACCAGGACAAGTACCTGAGCCAGCACAAGGGCCAGTACGCCGAGCGCAACGGGGCCCAGCTCCCCTGGCGCAGCGAAGTGGACGTGAAGATTTTGCAGGACCTGTTCACCAACGTGGGCGGCAAGCGCAACTCGCTGCAACTGAGCCTCGACATTTTCAACCTGGGCAACCTGCTGAACAACAACTGGGGCCGGGTGCAGACGCTCACCTTCAACAACTTCCTGGAGCCCCAGAACGTGAGCAGCCTCACCACGGCCGCCACCGGGGCCCGGCCCACCTTCCGCCTGGGCCGCGACAACGTGACCAGCCAGCTCATCAGCACCACCTTCCGCGACGCGGTAACCCTGGGCTCGACCTACTACATGCAAGTGGGCCTGCGCTACTCCTTCAACTAAACGCACGTATTCTGTTCGAAAGCCCGTTGTTCGCGCTGAGCAACGGGCTTTTGCTTGCCGGTTTCTTTCTCCCTTCTTCCAAACCTGTTTTTATGTTTCGCAAATACCTGGCCCTGGCCTGTTTGAGTTTGTTGCCTTTTAGCCTGCGGGCCTGGGGCGTGGTGGGGCACCGGGCCATCGCCCGCATCGCCGAAAACCACCTCACCGACAAGGCCAAGCGCGAAGTGGCCGCCCTGCTGGGCTCCGAAACGCTGCCGCTGGTGAGCACCTACCCCGACGAAATCCGCTCCGACCCGGCCTACAAGTACACGGCCCCCTGGCACTACCTCGACACCACCCACAACCTGCCCTACGCGCAGTACGTGGCCACCATCGACACCATCAAGGAGCCCAACGCCTACCTGGCGTTGCAGCAGATGATGGCCCAGCTCAAAGACCCCAGCAAGCCGAAGGCCGACCGGGTGTTTGCCCTCAAGTTCATCGTGCATTTGGTGGGCGATGTGCACCAGCCCATGCACGCGGGCCACAGCGAGGACCAGGGCGGCAACAAGGTGGCCGTCAAGTTCCTGGGCCGCGACCAGAACCTGCACAGCCTCTGGGACGGCGGCCTGATTGACTACGAGGGCCTGACGTACAGCGAGCTGGCCCAGGCCGACGACCACGCCAGCAAGGCCCAGGTCCAGCAGTGGCAGCGCGACCCGATGGCCACCTGGCTCTTCGAGTCGTATCAGCTCAGCGAGCCGCTCTACGCCGAGGCCGCCCAAAACCCCACCTTCGACTACCGCTACTTCCCCGCCCACGCCGTGCAGCTGAACCAGCGCCTGCTGCAAGCCGGCATCCGCCTGGCGGGCGTGTTGAACCAGATTTTCGGGTAGCCGCGGGGCTTGTTAGGGCCCCAGGGCCCGCGGGGGCTAACAGATTAAGCTCGACTCTATTAGCTTGATTAGCTTATGAGCCAATATTAAAGAAAGCGCTTACATAAATAATAAAGCAGCAATATTGCACAAGCGCCGGCGGGCGCGTCCGCCGCCGTTCGCAGACTTTTCGTTTGACCGTCCTCGTGCTAACCGGCCACGGAAGCAATTTTTCCCGCCGGTACTTCCCACCCATTTCTTTTATGAACAACCCAAAACAAGTTCTTGTGAACCAGCTGGCCGGGGCCGTGGCGCCGCACCTGGGCCCCGACGTGGCCGCCGACCAGCCCAAAGCCGTGCAGAAAGTACTGCGGAAACTGGCCAAGCAGCTGCTCAAAACGCAGGCCACCGCGGGGGCCCCGGCGGGCGCCCCCGCACCGCCCACGCCCAAGGCCCAGCGCAAAACCCTGGCCGGCGAGCTCAGCACCTTGGTGCAGGCGTACCTGGGCGCCGGCGATAACGCGGCCCTCGCGCCGCCGAAAGCCGTTGCCAAAACGGTGAAGCGCCTGGCGGGCAAGCTCGTGAAGCAGCGGCGCAAGCTGGCCAAGCACGCCGCCAAGGCCGCGCGCAAAGCCGCCAAGGCGCCCGCTGCTACCGCCCCGGCGCGC
>NZ_MDZA01000053.1 GCF_001816125.1 Hymenobacter coccineus
GATCGGCGGCGGCCAGGGCGGCGGCGCCGGCGGCCAGGGTGTAGTTCAGCACCACGAACTCGTACACGGCCGTGGGCTGGTGCTGGGTGCGCTTGGGCTCGGAGAGCATCCGCTGGAAGGCAGCGGCCAGGTTGGCGGTGGCCACGTAGGCGGTTTTGCGGGCCAGGCGGTAGGCAGTGGGCGCGGGCCCGGCGGGGGCGGCCAGGCGGGCGGCCACCTGGTGGAGGTAGGCCTGGTTGGCGCGCAGCACGGCGGCCATCAGCTCGGGCAGGCCGGCGGCTTCCCAGCGCGGAAACAGGAAGTAGCTGCATACGAACGCAATGCCGCAGCCGATGAGGGTGTCGATGACGCGCTCCTGGAGCACGTCGAGGTACGCAAATTTCAGCAGCCCGTACATGAGGATGAGGTAGGCCGTGAGGAACACTACGAACACCACGTAGTTCAAGCGCTGAAACGAGTAGGCCACGATGGCGAACACCACCAGCACGGCGAAGCGCACGTCGTTGCTGCTGATGGCAGCCAGTACGGCCAAGCCCAACAGGCCGCCGCCCAGCGTGCCCAGCACGCGCTGCTCGTTGCGCTGCCGCGTGAGGCTGAACCCCGGCTTAAGCAGCACCGTGGCGGTGAGCAAAATCCAATAGCTGTGGGCCCCTTGCCACAGCAAATCGGCCACGCCGAAGGCCACCACGCTGGCCGCCAGCACCCGCAGCGAATGCCGGAACACCGCCGATTTCAGGGTGAAGCTCTGCCAGTAGG
This sequence comes from Hymenobacter coccineus, assembly GCF_001816125.1. Classification (GTDB taxonomy): domain Bacteria; phylum Bacteroidota; class Bacteroidia; order Cytophagales; family Hymenobacteraceae; genus Hymenobacter; species Hymenobacter coccineus. Next base: position 757 of record NZ_MDZA01000053.1, read on the forward strand.
CGCCCGCTTTCCAGGCGTCGCGGGCGATGAACTGCAGGTGCTGGGCAGCGCGGCCGGGCTCGGCGGGGGCCGCCCCGGGGCCCCCGGCGGCGTCGAAGTACCGGCTTATGTCGGCCAGGCGGCGGCTGAAGTCGCGCAGGGTGACGAGCGTTTTTTTGAGCGGCCACACGCTGGGGCCCTCTTCCTGGGCCCCCAGCGCGTCGAGGTGGGTTTTGAGGGCTTCGAGGGCGGGGCCGAAGTCGGGCGGCGGGCCGCTCAGGGCGCGGTTGGCCTGGATGGCGGCGCCCAGGCGGTCGAGGGCGGCGGCCTGGGCGCGCAGCAGCCGGGCCACCTCGTCGAGGGCGCCGCTGTCGGCAAAGTCGCGCCGCAGGGCCCCGTAGTCGAGGAACGTGGCCGTGGCCCGCTCGTACAAATCCACCACGTCGATAAAGGTAAGCACCAGCCGCCGGCCCGTGCTCGTGGACTCGTTCACCACCTGCCGGCTCCGGAAGAGCACGGCGCGCACAGCCTCCTGGGTGTCGCTCACCGCCACCTGGCGGGCCACCAGGCGGCGGTAATCGTCGGCCAGATCGGTGCGGGTGCGGTAGAAATCGGCCTTGGCGTTGAGGTAGCCGGCCAGCGCGTGGATGCTTTCGCCCAGCGCCTGCTGGGCCGCCCGGTAGGGCCGCACCCAGTTGAGCACCAGCGCCAGCAGGCCGGCCGTGCCCACGGCCCCGGCCCGGGCCCCCCAGACCAGGAACATGCTCAGCCCAAAACTCAGCAGGGCCACTTCCAGCCCCAGTAGCCAGCGCACCGGGGCCACGTAGCCCGTGAGCAAAGCCACGGCAAACACGAGGGCCAGGGCCGCGAGCTGGCCGTTGCGGCGGTGGCTGGCGGGGCCCGGCGCGTCGGGCACGCTCACGCACACGGCCCCCGTGGCCATCGTCAGGCCCAAATCGAACTGCCCGAACTGGGCCCCCAGCGCCGCCGGCAGCAAAATGGACACCGCCGTCCGCAGCCCGCTCGAAAAGTCGGCTCCAAAGAAGAAATAGTACAGGCGGGTGGTCAGGCGCATGCGGCGGCAGGTGGGAAGAAGGCAGAGCGGGCGGGGGCCCCGGCCGTCAAAGTACGTGGTGCCGGGGCCTAAGCACAAAGGCCGTCGTGCTTCGCTGCGCGCGGCACGACGGCCTTTCGGGGCCCCAATGGCGCGGCCGCTAGTACAGCACGTCGTCCACGGGCTCTACTTTGGCCGGCAGGTCGGTTTCGTTGAGCAGCTCGCGCAGGTCAATTTCGATGCTGCGGCAAATACTGGTCATCGGCACGTCGTTCATGGCGTTGTCGAACGGGTTTTCGCTGATGTGGCCCACCATTTCGATGGTGTTGAACACCCACGACACGAGCACCGAAAACGGCACCATCAACCACACGTGGTACCGGCCCAGGGCCAGCCGGCTGTCAAACTCCTCGACCAGGCCCAGCGGCAGCAGCAGCGCAAACAGCCACACGAACACGAAGCTGAAGTAGGCGTACTGCCGCGGAAACGGCGTGTTCTTGATCCGCTCGCAGCCGCCCTGGAAGTTGAACAAATCCTGCACGGTCTGCATCATGGCCACCTGGCGGTACTCGCTGAGGAGGTTCGTGCGGTTAAGGTCGAGCAGCTCCTTGCTCTGGTGGCGCAGCAGGTGGGTGGGCGGGTTGGCGGCGAAGCGGGCGGCCGAGTCGGTAGGATCGAGCAGGAAAGGGGCCACCTCGGCGTCCCAGCGCTCGGCGGTTTGGCGGCGCAGGTGCAGGCGCAGGGCGTTGCACCAGGCAATCTGGCGGTACACCAGGCGGCGGTGTAACTCATGCACGTCGGGCCCGTCGGGGTAGCCTTCGGGGAATTGCACGAAGTCAAACACCCGCAGCGTCCACACCCGCGAGGTGTTCACGATGCTGCCCCACAGCTGCCGGCCTTCCCAGAAACGGTCGTAGGAGCCGTTGTTTTTGAAGCCGATGTAGAACGCCACCGCCGTGCCCAGCGTGGCCACCGGCTGCCACGGAATGTCAAGCACGTGCACGTTCAGGGGCCCGTACAGGTAGCAAATGAGCGCGTTATAGACAAAAAAGAACAGCAGGCTTTTGCGCGACATGCGCCAGATAAGCAGGGGACGAAGATTGGAACGGATGTACATAAATAAGAATAGAGGGGAAATGCTGCATACGCCGCCGCCGGGCCCCCTGGCCGAACCCCGCCCGGACACTGGGGCACCAGCGGCTGCCAATGGGAGCTTTGGGGCCCAGCCATTGGTTAGCCCAGCCCCGTGAAACGGCCAAAATTAGCGTATTTTGGGGGAGTTCACCGTGCTTTATTCCTTCCCGCTTCATTTTATCTTCATGTTAAAACCCCTGTTTCCTGCCTTAGCCGTGGCCCTGTGCCTGGCCGCCGGCTCCGCCGCCCGCGCCCAAAAGCGGGCCCCTGCCCCCAAGCCCGACCGCACCCAGGTGTACGACTCGGTGGCCCAGCCGGCGGTGCCGCTGGGCGGCACGGCGCGCTACGCCCAGTTCCTGGCCGACCACCAGCGCTACCCGGCCACGGCCATGCAGCAGGGCCAGCAGGGCACGGTGCCGGTGAGTTTCGTGGTGGAGAAAACCGGCGTGGTGAGCAACGTGGAGGTGACCAAGCCCGTGGCCCCGCTGCTCGACGCCGAGGCCCTGCGCCTCATCAAGAGCGGCCCGCGCTGGACGCCGGCCAAAAACGGCGGCCAGGTGGTGCGCCAGCGCGTAACGGTGCCCGTGAGCTTCGTGCTCTCGCCCCCGGCCGCCACTGTGCAGCTGCCCGCCAAGGGTGGGGCCCCCGCCCCGCCGCCCAACGCCGCCGACATTGCCGCCTCGGCCCACCCTGACCAGCCGGCCGTGGTGGCCCCCGACAAGCCCGCCACCCCGGTGGGCGGCACCGATGCATTTTTTGCCTGGATCGAGAAAAACCAGCAGTACCCCAAGCTGGCCCGCCAGCGCAAAATCCAGGGCAAGGTGCCGGTCGAGTTTATGGTGCAGGCCGACGGCAGCCTCACCGACGCGCGCGTTCTTAAAAAGATGGGCTCGGGCCTCGACGAAGAGGCCCTGCGCCTGATCCGGACGGCCCCGAAGTGGGAGCCCGCCACCTACCAGGGCAAGCCGCTAAAGCAAAAGCTGGTGCTGCCCGTCTTGTTCCAACTGTAGGGCGGCCGGGGCCCCGGGGCCCTACCGGCGCGCCGCGTTGGACTTTTAGCCGTTTCCGTTGTTGTGCTTGCGCCGCGCCCCTCATTTCCCGCTCCATGTTCACCGCCCAGACCGATACCCTGCTGCCCGAAACTTTGCTTATCCCCGCCGATGCGGCGCCGGTGTGGCCCTACCAAGCCCGCTTCCGGCGCACCACCCAGGCCCTGGCCGACGAGCTGTTTGGGATGCTCGACGACGACCTACACCCGGTGGTGCAGCTGCTGGCCATGCCCACCGATACAGACTTGCCCGCGCACTTCTTGGAAGCCGGGGCCGATGCGTTGCCCGCCAAGCCCTTCGCCGGCGTGGTGGCCCGGGGCCAGGACATTCAGTCCTCCAGCCCGTGGACCTACAACGACCGCGACGACCTTTCGCCCGCCATTTTGCGCCGGCGGCAGGAGGGCCGGGGCCTGCGCTGGGCCGTGCAGGACGTGCTGAACACGCTGGACGTTGATACGCACTACGTGCACTTTGCGGGCTGGCCCATTCTCATCAACGATTGCTTCGTCATCACGGTGCTGCGGGTGCAGCGCAAGGCCCTGCGTGCTCACCCCACCCTGCTGCCCGACCGCTACTACACCGACGGCAAGCCCCTGGCCACATCGCTGGCCATGGCCGTGATGTACCGCTTCAACGAGGAAGCGGTGAAGAACCTGAGCGAGCCCGAGCCCGGCGCGGGCGTGATGAGCCGCCCCCGCGAGGCCGAGGAGCTGCTGCGCGCCGCCGGCCGCTCCTTCCTCGACACGCCGGCCCAGGCCCTGGGCCTCGACCCCGCCGTGGCCCAGCTCTTCGTGACGTGCAACACCATTTCGAGCCTGCGCTATGAGGGCGCCGAGGGCGTGGGCCGGCTGCTGCTGGCCCGCCGCCACCACCCCAACCTGGAGGAGATTTTCGCTCTCACCTGCCCCACCCCGCTCACCGACTACCGGGCCGTGCGCAAGCTGCTGGAAATGACGACCCCCGACGTGCACTTACTTGCCGACGGGGAGAACGTGTATGCCCTGGGCCGCCAGGTGGGCCACTACGACACGGCCCGCGAAGACCTGTTTGCCGTCAACTTCGTCACCCACTACGCCTGGGAGTTGCAGCACGGCACCCACTTGCTGCTGCGCGCCCACTACGGCCTGCCCGGCCTGCCGCGCGCGCGCCTGAGCCGCACCAGCTTCCGCCGCGACCTCAAGCGCACCTTCGGCCTCAGCGACGCGCCCAAGGTGGACAAGCTCTGGGACGTGGTGCTCGAAGCCAGCCGCCAGAAGCACGGCACGCTGCTCGTCATCACCACCGAGGCCCTGGCCGAGGCCGACCGCCTCAAGCTCCAGTGCACCCTCATCGAGCCCGTGCCGCTCACCCCGCTCATCACGCGCCTCGTCACGGCCATCGACGGGGCCGTGCTGCTCGACCCCGAGGGCTACTGCTACTCCATCGGCGTGATATTGGACGGCACCGCCAGCGGCCGCGGCGACGGCAGCCGCGGGGCCCGCTACAACTCGGCCCTGCGCTACGTCGAAAGCTCGCGCTACCCCTGCCTGGCCGTAGTAGTGAGCGAAGACGGCCTGGTGAACGTGCTCACGAAGGACACGCTGCCCAAGGTAGCCTAGCTTGTCGGGGCCCCTGGGGGCCCCACCGGGAGCCTGTTATCGTCGTACCTTTTGCACCGCGGGCTGGCCGTTGGGCTGGCGCGTTCTCCCCAACCACTACGGCCGTCTGCCCATGCTTAGCTCTACCACCCGACTTGCGCTGCTCCTTGGCGGCTGGCTGCTGCTGCCCGCGGCCGGCAGGGCCCAGGCCCCCTACCCTGCCCCGGTGGAGGGCGACTTCGCGCTGCCCCAGTTCCGGTTTGCCAGCGGCGAAACGCTGCCGATGCTGAACCTGCACTACACCACCGTGGGCCAGCCGCGCAAGGACCGCAGCGGCCGCATTGCGAACGCCGTGGTCATCATGCACGGCACCACGGGCGCGGGCAGCAGCTTTCTGAGCGACTTGTTCGCAGGGCACCTGTTCGGGCCCGGGCAGCCGCTGGATGCGGCCAAGTACTACGTCATCCTGCCCGACGCCATCGGCCACGGCAAGTCGAGCAAGCCCAGCAACGGGCTACGGATGAAGTTCCCGAAGTACACTTACGACGACATGGTGGTGGCCAACTACCGGCTGCTGACCGAAAAGCTCGGCGTAGCCCACCTGCGCCTGGTGATGGGCACGTCGATGGGCGGCATGGAAACCTGGGTGTGGGGCTACCAGTACCCCGGCTTCATGGACGCCCTGCTGCCCCTGGCCAGCCTGCCGGTTGAAATAGCGGGCCGCAACCGCATGCTGCGCAAAATGGCCATCGATATGATTGAGATGGACCCCGAATGGAAGGGCGGGGCCTACACCACCGAGCCCAAAACGGGCCTCGCCGGGGCCGCGTCCTCGCTCATCTTCATGGGCAGCAGCCCGAAGCAGTTACAGCGATTGGCCCCTACCCGCGCCCTGGCCGAAGCCACCCTGGCCAAAACCGAAGCCAGCCTCTACACCGCCCTGGATGCCAACGACTTCATCTACCAGTTCGACGCTTCCCGCGACTACAACCCGGCTCCACACCTGGCCGCCATCAAGGCGCCGCTCTTCGCCATCAATTCGGCCGACGACCAGGTGAACCCGCCCGAGCTGGGCATTCTGGACAACGAAATCAAGAAGGTAGCCAAGGGCCGCTACATCCTGCTGCCCATCACCGACCTCACCACCGGCCACGGCACCCACTCCAACCCCGCCATTTGGGGCAGCTACCTGCAAGAGCTGCTGGCCCTGACCGAAAAGCCCAAGCTGTAGCGCCGCCCGTTCAGCGCCCGGGGGCCCTACCGGGCGGCCGTTGCTACCGGCAGCGCCGGAAACCGCGCCGGGGCCCGGCGGTGGTGCGTGGCCTGCTCGTAGGCGTAGGCGTACGTTATCAGGGTCGGCTCGTCGAACGAGCGGCCCAGGAACTGGAGGCCGGCGGGCAGGTTGCCGTAGGTGAAACCCATGGGCACGGTGAAGGCCGGCTGGCCGGTGTGCGGGGCAATGAGCTGGCTGTTGTCGCCGCGGTAGCCCTTGAAGTCGCCCACTTTGGCGGGCGGGTTGTTCCAGGTGGGGTACACCAGGGCCCCCACGTGGTAGCGGTCCATCACGGCCGTCACGGCACGGCGAAAGGCAATGCGGCGCGGGTCGGTGTAGGCCTCGCCGCGGCCGGGGGTGCTGGCGGCGGGGCTCACGCCGTGGGCCAGTTCGTCTTGCAAGTTTTCTTTGATGTAGGCCGCGTACTTACCTGAGGCCAGCACGGCATCGATGTTTTTCACGGGTGTGTTGGGGCCCTGGGCGGCCAGGTAGGCGTTCACGTCGTGCTTGAAAACCGAGGCCCATTGGCCTTTACTGACCTGGGCGAAGTCCGGGATTTCCACGTCCACCACCACGGCCCCGGCCCGGCGCAAGTCGGCCACCGCCTGCGCGAACACGGCCTTCACCTGCGGGTCGGGGCTGCGCTCGCTCAGGGTGCGCAGCACGCCGATGTGGGCGCCCTTCAAGCCGTCTTTGTTTAGGAACTGCTGGTAGCCGCCGGCCGGCACCTTGCCGGCGCTGTAAGCCGTGAGCGGGTCGGCCGAGTCGGGGCCGGCCATCACTTCGAGCAGGCGGGTGGCGTCGGCCACGGAGCGGGCCATGGGGCCCCCGGTGTCGTTGCGCAGGTACAGCGGCACGATGCCAACGCGGCTGACCAGCCCCAGCGTGGGCCGGAACCCGACCAGGGCATTGTGCGACGAGGGCCCCCGGATGGAGTTGCCGGTGTCGGTGCCCAGGCCCGCCGTGCCGAAGCTGGCCGCCACGGCCGCCGCCGTGCCCCCGCTGGAGCCCGCCGGCACGTGCGCCAGGTTGTAGGGGTTGCGGGTTTCGCCCGCCAGCGAGCTAATGCTCACCATCGGGCTGAAGGCCCACTCGGCCATGTTCGACTTCGCCAGCACAATGGCCCCGGCGGCCTTCAGGGCCCGCACCACCGTGGCGTCAGTGGTGGGCGCGAAGCCCTTGAGGGCCAGCGAGCCGGCCGCGGTTTGCAGGCCGGCCGTGTTGTAGTTATCCTTCACAATCAGCGGGATGCAGTGCAGCGGCCGCATTTTACCGGTGCGGCGGTACTCGGCATCCAACTCCCGGGCGGTGGCCAGCGCGGCGGGGTTCGTTACAACAATGGCGTTGAGCTTGGTGGGCTGGTCGTAGGCGGCAATGCGGGCCTGGTACGCCCGCACGAGCTGCTCGCAGTTGCAGTCGCCGCGCTTCAGGGCCCCTTGCACGTCGGCAATTGAGGCTTCCGCCACTTCAAAGCGCAGGGCTTTGGCCTGGGCATCTGGCTTGGTGGATTGCTTGCAGCCGCTGCCCAGCACCGCGCCGAGCAGGACCAGCAAAAAGAGCCGGCCGGACTTGAATAGTGTAATCATGGAGAGGAAATAATCAAGCGGAGGAAATTAGCGCTTGGCCCGGAAAGACCACGTGACGCGGAACACGGCCACTACGTCGTCGGCCTCGTCGCGGCCGGTGCTGGTGCACACCACGGTGCGGCCCTCGCCGGTGGCGCGGCTTTCGGCCACGGCTTGGGCAATGGCCGAACCGTCGGGGCAGGTGAAGGCAATCAGGCCCGTGGCTTTTTTGGTGAACGTGGCTTCCAGGCCCGTCACCAGCATCGACACGGGGCCCCCAGCTTGCACGTGCATCATGGCCTGGAGGCCGCTGGCCAACTCGGCCGCCATGGCCAGGCAGGCGAAGTAGATGCTGCAGAATGGATTCTGGGTGAGATACTTGTAGCGAACGGTCACCGTGGCGGCCTCCGCCGTCAGCGCGCGCAGGCGCAGGCCGGCCAGCCAAGCCATCGGCAATTTGCGCAGCATGAACAGCCGCAGCTTGGCCGGGCTGAGCACCTGGCGGCGAAAGGCGGCCGCGGCTGCGGAATCGGTGGGTTTGGGCATGGGGAAGACGTGGAGACAATGTGGAAATGTAGGAGAAGGAAAAGCAAGCGTTATGAGTACCTACCCAAACAGGCCGTCATGCTGAGCCTGTCGAAGCATCTCTACTGCGCAACTGACCCAATCGACTGGATTACTTGCGCAGTAGAGATGCTTCGACAGGCTCAGCATGACGTTCTAACGACTTTCTAGACAGCTTCGATTATAAGTTTACCTATCTCCAACACATTCTCACATTTCCCCACATTTTTCACTTTTTCTTCGGGTGCACCTTCAGCTCCTGGTAGCCGAAGGTGGGGTCGGTTTCGCGGCGGAACTCCAGTTCCGGCAGCTCGGCCAGCACGATTTCGGCGGTGGTGTACACCCGGCAGCCGTCGAGCAGGTGGCCGCCCAGGGTGCGGCCCGTGCTGTCGGCCACGGCCAAGTGCAGATGCGAGCCGTTGGTGGAGAGCGTGCCCACGAGCGACACGATTTCGAAGTGGCCGCGGTACACAGTGGGGCCCTCCTGGTTGGCCAGCCGCAGCGTGGCCACCGTGAGGCTGCCCACGCACGTGAGCAGGGCCCCCGCCCGCAGGTGCTGGGCCTGCACAAAGGCCAGGATGCCCTGGCGCAGGTCGTCGCCGGGGCGCAGGCGCAGGGCGTAGGTTTTCAGCGAAGAAGACGGGGCGGCGGACACAGCGGCGGCAGGGTGGCGCGGCGAGGACTGCGCCAGCGCGGGGCCGGCCAGCAGCCCGAGCAGCGGAAGGAGGAAGCGGGACACCCGGTAAAGTAACGGCATTCTATGGGCCCCACGGCCGGGCGGCGCGGGGCCCCGGCGGCCTTACTCGCCCGGGTAGCGCAGCCCAATTTCGCGCCGCACGGCGTCCAGCAGCTCCATCAGCGCCAGGCTAAAGGCCAGGGGCAGCAGCGGGCTTTCGCGCAGGCCCTGGGCCAGGCACTGCTGCACGTGCGCCGCCTCGTAGTGGTAGCCGCCGCCCGCATTGGGCGCGGGGTATTCCTGCGCTTCGGCCTCACCGACAAGCTGCACCCGCACGCCGGTGGGCGCGTGGAAGCGTCCCAGCAGTTGCAGCTGGCCCTTGGTGCCGTACAGCACGCAGCGGTTGTCGGTGGTGGCGGCGATGGTGGAAAACAGGGTGGCCGTGGCCCCGCTGGCGTAGGCCAGCGCCATGGCGCAGTTCGCGTCCACGCCCGTGCCGGTGGGCGTCGAAACGGCCCGCACGGTAGCCGGGGCCCCTAGGAAAAGCTGGCTGATGAAGAGCGGGTACACCCCAATATCCAGCAAAGAGCCGCCAGCCAGCGCGGGGTCGAACAGCCGCCCCTTGGGGTCGAAAGTGGCCGCAAAACCAAAGTCGGCCACCAAGTGCTTCACCTCGCCGATGACGCCCGCCTGCACCAATTCCAGGGCTTGGGCGATGGCCGGGAAGAAGCGCGTCCAAAACGCCTCCATCAGGAAAACGCCCTGCTCCTGCGCCACCCGCACCATTTCCTGGGCCTCGCCGGCGTTGCGGGCAAACGCTTTTTCGCAGAGCACGGGCAAGCCGCCGCGCAGGCACAGCAGGGTGTGGGCGTGGTGCTCGGAGTGCGGCGTGGCCACATACACGGCGTCGATTCCGGGCACCGTTAGCAGTTCTTCGTAGCTGCCCACGGCGTGCGGGGCCCCAAACTCAGCGGCGAAGGCCTGCGCTTTGGCCAGGCTGCGCGAGGCCACGGCGTGCAGCTGGGCACCGGGCACGTGCGCCAGGTCGGCAGCAAATTTGCGGGCGATGTTGCCCGGGCCCAAAACGGCCCAGTTGAAAGTACGCATGAGAAACAAGCTGGGTGAGTGAGCGGCCGAAGGTAGGGCGGGGCTTGCTTTGTGGCGGTCCGGGGCCCGGGGCCCTAGCGGCATTTGGGCTATAGTAGAACCGTCATGCTGAGCTTGTCGAAGCATCTCTACCGCAGCAGTAATCAATAACTACTCAGCGGGAAAGATGCTTCGACAAGCTCAGCATAACGTTTTTTTACTCTACCAAACAGCTTCTGTTTCCCTGGGGCCCTAGCGGCTGAAGCGCACCGTGCCGTTGCGCATGCGGATGCTGACGTTGCCCGCCCCGCGCCGCGGCATGGCCCGCCCAAACACGCCCAGCACGTCGCTCGACTGCGCCCCGTGGGCCTCCGACAGCACCCGCACCAGGGCGGGGTCCACGAGGAGCTGGCCCTGCTCGGTGCGCACGTCGAAGCGGAAGGCCGGGGTTTCGGCGAAGCCCAGGCGAATGGTGCTGAAGCCGCCGTCGAGGGTGATTTGGCGGAAGTTGGGGCCCGTGTCGCGCACCTCAAAATCGGGGCAGTAGCGCAGGGCCATGTCCAGCTCCTCGCCAATTTTCGCCACGCTGAAGCGCGAAAAGCCCGACGAGCCCCGCAGCGAGCCCACCGTGCCCAGGGCCAGGTCGCCGTACTTGCTGTGCACAACCAGGGTTTCCACGGTGCCCACTTCCACGTCGGCGTAGTTGGTGCGCAGGTCCACGGTTTGGCCAGCGTCGAGGCGCAGGCGGGCGTAGCTGGCGTCGATGCTGGCGCGGCCCGCAAACGGGATGGCGCAGTTGCCGTTGGCGATGCGCACCGCGTTGCGGGGCCCCAGCAGGCGGGCCGTGCGCAGGTCGCCGTAGTCCACGGCCAGGTCAACGGGCCCGGTGAGGTCGCCGGCCACGGCTACCGCCCCGAAGCCGTTGGCTACGCGCAGGGCCGTGGTTGCGGGCAGCCACACGGTGTAGTTGATTTCGTAGCGCCGGCCGCTGCACCCGCTGCGGCCGCGCAGCATGGGCCCAAACTGCGAGGCCACCAGCACGCCGCCCGTGCGGGCGTCGTAGTCGAGCCACTGCACGCCCAGGGCCCCCAGCACCTGCCGCGCCCCGGTCTCCGTTTCGGAGCGGGCCACCAGCTCGGCCTCCACCTTGATTTCGGCCTTGCTCCAAGTGTTGATTTGCACCCGGCCGTAGCGGGCCTCCAAAGCAAAGGGGCGCCCACCGGCCGGCACCCGGTAGCGACGGCTTAGGCGGCGGCGCTGCTCCACGGGCGGCGTGGTCGCGTCAAGCTCAGCTTCGCTACCCGTTTGGTCGGCGGTGGCGGCCGGGGCCCCGGGGCCCTGCTGGCCGGTTTGGCCGGCGCCTGCCGCG
>NZ_MDZA01000054.1 GCF_001816125.1 Hymenobacter coccineus
CCGGCGGCCTGGCGGCCGCCGTGGGTGTACACGGCCCAGGCTTCGTCGGCGGGGCCCTGGGCGGCGGCGTTGGTCTGGCGGGCGTCCACGGCCACCACGATGCACTGGCTGCCGAAGCGCCGGGCCAGCGCGTCGATCAGGCCCGGTTCGCGCAGCACCGAAGAATTCAGGCTCACTTTGTCGGCCCCGTTGAGCAACAGGGCCTCCACGTCGGCCACGGCCCCGATGCCCCCGCCCACGGTGAAAGGAATGTTGACCTCGCGGGCCACGTTGCGCACCAGCTCGATCAGGGTACGGCGCTTTTCCACGGTGGCCGTGATGTCGAGCAGCACCAGCTCGTCGATGCCCTCCTGGGCGTAGCGGGCGGCCAGGGCCACGGGGTCGCCGGCGTCGCGCAGGTTCACGAAATTCGTGCCCTTGACGGTGCGGCCGTTCTGCACGTCGAGGCAGGCAATGAGGCGTTTGGTGAGCATCGGGCAGGAAAGGTTAAAGCGGGGTGGTTCGGATAATGGTACAGACTACAACAAAAGCACAACGAAAACTACCCCACCGGGGCCCCCACCCCGGCGTAGGTCCGGCCGGTAATAGTTTGCCAAACGGCCGGCAGCGGCACCAAACCGGTCAGTTCCTGAACGTGGGCCAGCGGCCGGGGGGCCCCGGTGCGGTTCAGCCACACGGGCCGGATGCCCACCCCCAGGGCCCCCAGCACGTCGGCCGTCCAGTTGTCGCCCACCAACACCGCTTCGGCCGGCCGGGCCCCCAGCCGCGCCAGGGCCGCCTGGAAAATGCGCGGGTCAGGTTTCGGCACACCCACGTCTTCGGAGGTAACCAGGGCATCGACCAATGGCTCCATGCCCAAATGACGCAGTTTATCCACTTGTTCCACCGTGCGGTTGTTGGTCACGATGCCGATGCGGTAGTGCGGCTTCAGGGCCTCCAGCAGCGCCAGGGCCCCGGGCAGCGGCCGGCGCAGCTGCTGGTAGCGCCCGTAGTGGGCTTGCGCGACGGCCGGCGCCTCGACCGCCCCCACCCCATAGGGCCCCAGCAGGCGCTCGAACCGCAGCTGGCGCGCCTCCTCGTACGTATAGCGCCCGGCCAGCAACTGCGCATGGATCTCCTCCAGCAGCTCGCTGTAGTGCTGGTACAGAGCCTCCGGGTCGGCTGCCTGCAAGCGCGCATCCGCCGCCGCCGTGGCAGCCAGCGCCGCCCGGGCCGTGCCGATGTGGTCAAACAGCGTGTCGTCCAGGTCGAACAACACGGTGGTCAGCGGCACGGGCGGGAACAAATGGGATAACGAGGTAGCCATGGCGGCAAAAAATTAAAGCTCATCGAATACTCCGGTGACACCCGCCGCCAACAGACAACTTGACAGGGTACTCAAGACGACGGATTGATGAACCGAGGCAACATGAAAAATCACGTAACATTCTCTCTCATCAACCTTGATGACGAAGTCTTCCGGCCATTGTTTCCTTATGGTATTACCGAAGGCATAACTACCAGTGGCGGGCTGTCTGTCAATAACGGTGAGCGGCAACGCAACACGGGTTTCAAAACACCGCAACACGTCATCACCGTTAGGCAATCGTTGACTAAGTTGATTGACCGGTATTTGGAGCGCAAATTTGTATCCCATGAGCTAGAGCACTAACGCGCCAGCTCGCCCCGCAATTCCGCTTCCGTAATCGTGCCCTCGTACAGCGCCTTGCCGATGATGGCCCCGGCCATGCCCACCGCCCGCAGCGCGGCCACGTCGGCCACGGTCGTGACGCCGCCGCTGGCCACGAGCTGCGCCGCGGGGTACTGCTGCCGGAGCGTCGTATAGGTGGCGGTGGCGGGGCCCTGGAGCTGGCCGTCGCGGCTCACGTCGGTACAGATGAAGGTGGTGGCCCCGGCCGCCAGGTAGGCTTCGATAAAGGCCGGTAGCGTTTGGGTGGATTGCTCCGTCCAGGCGCTCACGGCGATGTAGTCGCCTTTGAAATCGGCCCCGATGATGATGCGCGCGGCCCCGAACCGGGCCAGCCACTCCCCACCAGCGCCGGGTCGCGGGCGGCAATGCTGCCGGCCGTGAGCTGGGCCGCGCCCGCCGCAAACGCCTGCTCAGCCGCCGCCGTGGTCTGGATGCCGCCGCCAAAGTCGATGTGCAGGCCCGTGTGCCGGGCCAGGCGCTCGAGCACCGCCAGCTGGCGCGGCTCCCGGGCCCGGGCCCCGTCGAGGTCCACGAGGTGCAGGCGGGTGGCCCCGAGCTGCTCGAAGTGCTGGGCCTGGGCCAACGGATCGGCGGAGTAGGTGGTCTGGCGGGCGAAGTCGCCGCCCGTCAGGCGCACGCACGCGCCGTTGATCAGGTCGATGGCGGGGATAAGGTCCATATTTTATTAAGCTGTTGGCCGACAGCTGTTAGCTGTTAGCTTTTTTTGGGAGGCCGGCGGTGGCCGTTTTAAGTCGCACCGACGGCAAATAGCTATTCGCTACCGACTCAGGACTACAGGTCGCCGTGCAGAAAATTGCGCAGGATTTGCTCGCCCACGGGGCCGCTTTTCTCGACGTGGAACTGCATCCCGTAGAAGTTGCGGTGGCGCACCCCCGCGCTGAACGGCATCCCGGCCGGGTAGCTGGCCTGGGCAATGGTGTAAGCACCCACCGGGGCGTAGTAGCTGTGCACGAAGTACACGTAATCGGCCGCGCCGGGGGCCCCGGTATCCGCCGCCGGGGCCCCCGCCAGCCCCGCAAACAGGGGCCCTTGCAAGTCGTGGAGGTTGTTCCAGCCCATGTGGGGCACCTTGTGGGACGCGTCGGGGGGCGTGAAGCGCACCACCTCAAAAGGCAGCATGCCCAGCAGCTCGGTGCCGCCGGCGGGGCCCTCGGCGCTGTGGCGGCCCAGCAACTGCATCCCCAGGCAGATGCCCAGGAACGGCTGCGTGAGCGTGGGCAACACCTCGTGCAGACCAGCGGCGCGCAGCGCCGCCATGGCCGACGACGCCTCCCCTTCACCCGGAAACAACACCTTGTCAGCCGCCCGCAGCACGTCCGCCTCGTCGGTCAGCACCGCCTTCACACCCAGGCGCTCCAGGGCAAACAACACGGACTGGACGTTGCCGCCCTGGTAATTCACAACCGCTACCATAAACAAATACGTAATAAAAACTAACTAATCTATGCGCAAATGTTATAATTACATTTGTGCATAGATGAGCTCAATGCTACAAAATGCCCTTCGTGCTTGGAATGGCCGAGCTGGCGTCGCGGGCCACCGCCATTTTAATGGCCTTGGCCACGGCCTTGAAGATGGCTTCGATCTTGTGGTGCTCGTTGTCGCCCTGGCAGGCAATGTTGAGCGTGGCCCGGCTGGCGTCGGTGAAGCTTTTGAAGAAGTGAAAGAACAGCTCCGTAGGCAAATCCCCCACTTTCTCGCGCTTGAAATCCGCGTTCCACACCAACCACGGGCGGCCCGAGAAGTCAATGGCCGCCTGGGCCAGGGCCTCGTCCATGGGCAGCAAAAAGCCGTAGCGGGCCAGGCCGCGCTTGTCGCCGAGGGCCCGGTCGAAGGCCTGGCCCAGCGCCAGGGCTGTGTCTTCCACGGTGTGGTGCTCGTCGATGTGCAAATCACCTTTTACCCTTATGGATAAATCGGAGCCGCTGTGCTTACCCAATTGTTCCAACATGTGATCGAAGAAGCCCAGCCCGGTGTGAATGTCGGTCTGGCCGGTACCGTCCAGGTTGAGGCGGATTTCGATCTGGGTTTCGTTGGTGTCGCGCTGCACCACGGCCACCCGCGCCGGGTAGCGCAGAAAGCGGTAGATTTCGTCCCAGTCGGTGGTGCTCAGCGCGGCTTCCGCGTCCGGCTCGGCGTTGACCAGAATGGCCCGGGCCCCCAGGTTGTGGGCCAGTTGCACGTCGGTGCGGCGGTCGCCGATGACGAACGAGCCCGCCAGGTCGTAGCCGCTGGCCGCGCCCAAGTACTGGCCCAGCATGCCGGTGCCGGGCTTGCGGGTGGGCAAGTTATCGGCCGGGAAACTGCGGTCGACGTGCTCGGCGGCGAAGCGCACCCCCTCCCCTGCCAAAATATCCAGCATCAGCTGGTGGGCGGGCCAGAACGTGTCCTCCGGGAAGCTGGCCGTGCCCAGGCCGTCCTGGTTGCTCACCAGTACCAGCTCGTAGCCGGGCAGCTCGCGGGCAATGCGCGCCAGGCCGCTGATGGCCCCGGGCACAAACTGGAACTTGTCGGGCGTGAGGCCGTCAATTTGCTGGCTGGGCTGCGGCTCCACCAAGATGGTGCCGTCGCGGTCGATGAACAGGGCCTTCTTCAAATCAATTAACATTTAACAGGTATCATTTAACAAGCACGACGAGCCCGTGCAACAAGCCTGGGGCCCCAGCGTCAGGCGTTGCCCACCAGGGCCCCCAGGCCGGCGTCGGCCGCGGCGGGGTGCTCCTCCCCGATGGCGCGCAGGGCGGCGGCGAGCTGCTCGTTTTCGGCGGGCGTGCCCACGGTCAGGCGCAGGCAGCCGGCGCAACCCGGCTGGGTGGTGCGGTTGCGCACCACGATGCCGCGGGAACGCAGCGCGTCGTACACTGCCGTGGCGTCGGGGCGGAAGCGCACCAGCAAAAAGTTGGCGTCCGACGGGAATACGTGTTCGACCACGGGCAAATCCTGCAATTCTTCCGTGAGCCAGGTGCGGCCGGCCAGGATTTGCTGGCGCAGGCCCGGCAGGTGATCGGCCTGGCCGAGGGCGGCCAGGGCCAGCTGCTGGGTATTTTCGGAGAGGTTGTAGGGCGGCTTGATTTTGTTCAGGTAGCCGATGATGTCCGGCGAGGCGTAGGCCACACCCAGGCGCAGGCCGGCCAGGCCCCAGGCCTTGGAGAAGGTCTGGAGCACCACCAGGTTGGGGAACTCGGCCAGGCGGGCGGTCCAGCTCGGGGCCCCGGCGAAGTCGCCGTAGGCCTCGTCCACCACCACCAGGCCCCGGAACCGGCGCAGCACCTGCGCCACGGCGGCGGGGTCCAGCAGGTTGCCGGTGGGGTTGTTGGGCGAGCAGAGAAAGGCGATTTTGGCCGTGGACCGGGCCAGCTGCTCCACGGTTTCGGCGCTCAGCTGGAAGTCGGGCGTGAGCGGCAGGCGCTCCACGCGCACGTCGTTGAGGTTCGCGGCCACCTCGTACATGCCGTAGGTGGGCGGCAGCACGGCGATGCTATCCTGGCCGGGCACGCAGGTGAGGCGCACGAGCAGGTCAATGGGTTCGTCGGAGCCGTTGCCGAGGAAAATCTGGGCCGGCGCCACGCCCTTGAGCGGGGCCAGCGCCGCCTTCACGGCCCGCTGCTGCGGGTCGGGGTAGCGGTTGAACACCCGGTCGCCGACCGAGCCGAAGCTGTTCTCGTTGGCGTCGAGCATCACCGCGGCCGCGCCCTCAAACTCGTCGCGGGCCGACGAGTACGGCTGCATCCGGCGGATGCTGGGCCGCACCAGGGCCCCCAAGTCAAAAGGTGGTGCTTGGGGCGCGGGGCTTGGCGCCTGGGTGGTTTCGGGCGCGGGGGCCCCCGGCGCCGCTGGCGCCAGGCTTTCGCGGCGCAGGGCCACGGCGCGGGCGTGGGCGTGCAGGCCCTCGGCTTCGGCCATCGTTTCCACCACCGGGGCCAGGGCCTGCACCCCGGCGGCGGTGAGGCGCTGGTAGGTAATTTTCTTCACGAACGCATCGAGCGACACGCCGCTGTACTGCCGGGCGTAGCCACTGGTGGGCAGCGTGTGGTTGGTCCCGGAAGCATAGTCGCCCACCGCCTCGGGCGTAAGGTGGCCCAAAAACACCGAGCCGGCGTTGGTGACGCCCGCGGCCAGGGCCTCGGGCTCCGCCACCGCCAGGATCAGGTGCTCGGGGGCGTACTGGTTGGAGAACTCCAACATCTCGGCGGGGCCCGCCAGCAACACGGCGCGGCTCTCAGCCAGGGCCCGGGCGGCCACGTCGCGGCGGGGCAGCGCGGCCAGCTGAGTTTCGACTTCCGCTTGCACCTTGTAGAGGATGTCTTCCGAATCGGTCAGCAACACCACCTGCGAGTCGGGGCCGTGCTCGGCCTGCGAGAGCAAGTCGGCGGCCACGAAGGCGGGGTTCGCGCTGGCATCGGCGATGACGAGCACCTCCGAGGGCCCCGCCGGCATGTCGATGGCCACGCCGTAGCGGGCGGCGGCCAGCTGCTTGGCGGCCGTCACGTAGCGGTTGCCGGGCCCAAAAATCTTGTCCACCGCCGGCACCGAGGCCGTGCCCAGCGCCAGGGCGGCCACCGCCTGGGCCCCGCCGGCCTTCACCACCGTGGCGATGCCCAATAGCTGGGCCACGAACAGAATCACCGGGCTCACCGTGCCGTCGGGCTGCGGCGGGGTGCACACCACAATTTCCGGGCAACCGGCCAAGCGGGCCGGCACGCCCAGCATCAGCAGCGTGCTGAAAAGCGGCGCCGAACCGCCCGGCACGTACAGCCCCACCCGCTGCACGGGCACCGACCGGCGCCAGCACAGCACGCCCGGCTGGGTTTCCACGGGGGCCTCCACCACCCGCTGGGCGGCGTGGAAGGTTTCGATGTTGGCTTTGGCCTGGCGGATGGCGGCTTGCAGCGCGGCCGGCACCAGGGCCCCGGCGGCGGCCAGTTCGGCGGCGCTCACGCGCAGGTCCGTCACGGCGGCGCGGTCCAGCTCCTGGGCTAGCTGGCGCAGGGCGTCGTCGCCCCCGGCGGCTACCTGGGCGAAGATTTCTTGCACACGGGCGGCCACGGCCGGGCTTTCGGCGGCGGCGGCGCGGGCCAGCAAGGGGCCCCAGGCGGCGGGTTCGGGGAAGCGGTAGGTTTGCATAATTCCGGCGGAATTTTTAGTTAAAAGTTAAAAGTGAAGAGTTAAAAGCTGCTAACAAGGCTCGGTTTTAACTCTTCACTTTTAACTTTTAACTCCGTTTAGGCAATCATTTTCTCAATCGGCAGCACCAAGATGCCTTCGGCCCCGACGGCCTTGAGCTGGCTGGTGATGTGCCAGAAATCGTCTTCCTGCACCACCGACTGCACCGACACCCAGCCGGCTTCGGCCAGCGGCGTGACGGTGGGCGACTTGATGCCCGGCAGCAGCCGGCGCACCTCGTCGAGGGCCCCCACCGGGGCGTTGAGGATGATGTACTTGCTGCGCTTGGCCCGGCGCACGGCCTGCATCCGGAACTGGAGCTGGTCGAGCAAGTCCTGCTGCTCGGCGCTGAGGTGGGGCTGGGCGATGAGCACGGCCTCGGAGCGGAACACGGTTTCGACCTCGCGCAGGCCGTTGCCGAGCAGCGTCGAGCCGCTGCTCACGATGTCGCAGATGGCCTCGGCCAGCCCGATGCTGGGCGCGATTTCCACCGAGCCGCTGATGGTGTGCAGTTGGGCCTGCACGCCGTGGGCGGCCAGGTAGCGGCCCAACAGGTTGGGGTACGAGGTGGCGATGTTCTTGCCCTGCAAGGTGGCCACCGACTCGTAGGCGTCGCCGCGGGGCACGGCCAGGCTCAGGCGGCACTTGCTGAAGCCCAGGGCTTCGACCTGCAAGTGGGCCCCGTCGGCTTCTTCGAGCACGTTCTGGCCCACGATGCCCAGGTCGGCCACGCCGTCCTGCACGTAGCCGGGGATGTCGTCGTCGCGCAGGAACAGGATTTCGAGCGGGAAGTTGGTGGCCTCGGTCTTGAGCTTGTAGGAGCTGCTGAGGAAGCTGATGCCGCACTCGCGGATGAGCTGGAGCGAGTCCTCGCTCAGGCGGCCGGACTTCTGAATGGCTAAACGGAGCATAGAAAACTTGGTAAGCGGCGGCCCGGTGGGGGCCCCGCCCAGGCCGCTGCCAACGGCTTGCATAACCCATTTGAGCAGCGCAAATTTTTCCGAGAAATTACGGGAATGTGAACAAAAAAGGGGCATTAAAAAGCGTCAGTGCTTATCTTCGTTAATAGCCGCCGCCCATTCTAGTCACCTGCCTTAACTACACCATGTCTTCACAAACCCTGGCCGCAGCCCCCGAACGGGTGGCGACGCTCAAGCACACCCTGAAAGAAGTATTCGGCTATGGCCAGTTTCGGGGCACCCAGGAGGCAGTAATTCACAACGTGCTGAGCGGCAGCAACACGTTCGTCATCATGCCCACGGGGGCGGGCAAAAGCCTCTGCTACCAGCTACCGGCCCTGGTGGTGCCGGGCACGGCCATCGTCATCTCGCCGCTTATCGCCTTGATGAAGAACCAGGTAGACCAACTGGGGGCGTTCGGCGTGAACGCGCAGGTGTACAACTCGACGCTCACCAAGACCGAGATGACGCGGGTGCGCAAAGACGTAATGAACGGGGACGTGCGCCTGCTCTACGTGGCCCCGGAGAGCCTGACGAAGGAAGACACCATCGCCTTTTTGCAGAAGACGGCCATCTCGTTCGTGGCCATCGACGAGGCCCACTGCATCTCGGAGTGGGGCCACGATTTCCGGCCCGAGTACCGCAAGATTCGCGGCATTATTGACAACTTAGGCGGCAACATTCCCATTATTGCCCTCACGGCCACGGCCACGCCCAAGGTGCAGCTCGACATCCAGAAAAACTTGCAGATGGACGACGCGAGCGTGTTTAAAACCTCGTTCAACCGCACCAACCTCTATTACGAAGTCCGGGCCAAGCACAACACCAAGAAGCAGCTGATCCAATACGTAAAGCAGCACAAGGGCAAAGCGGGCATTATTTACTGCCTGTCGCGCAAGAAAGTGGAAGAAATTGCGGAGCTGTTGCGCGTCAACGATGTGCGAGCCCGCCCCTACCACGCCGGTCTCGACCCGCACACGCGGATGAACAACCAAGACGCGTTCCTCAACGAGGACTGCGACGTGATTGTGGCCACCATCGCCTTCGGCATGGGCATCGACAAGCCCGACGTGCGCTTCGTGATTCACTACGACGCGCCTAAATCCATCGAGGGCTACTACCAGGAAACAGGCCGCGGCGGCCGCGACGGCCTGGAAGGCAACTGCCTGATGTTCTACAGCTACGACGACATTCTCAAGCTCGAAAAGTTCAGCAAGGACAAGCCCGTGACCGAGCGCGACAACGCGCACCAGCTGTTGGCCGAGATGACGAACTACGCCGAAAGTTCGGTGTGCCGCCGCCGGCAGCTGCTGCACTACTTCGGCGAGACGCTGGAGCAAGACTGTGGCTTTTGCGACAACTGCAAGCACCCCAAGGAGCGGTTTGAGGGCAGCGAGGCCGTGGGCCTGGCCCTGCGCGCGGTGGTGCAAACGGAAGCCCGCTTCAACCTCAACCACGTGGGGCAGGTGCTGTTGGGCCTCAACAACCCGCACATTGAGAGCTACGCCCACAACGCGCTGCCGGTGTACGGCCAGGGCAAGGCCCTGGGCGACGCCCAGTTCTGGCACTCGGTGCTGCGCCAGTGCTTGCTCAACGGCTTCATGGAGAAGGACATTGACAGCATCGGGCTGGTGCGGATGACGGAAAAGGGCATGGATTTTATTGAAAATCCGCAGGCCATCACCCTCACGAAGGACCACAACTTTGAGGCCGAGCAGAAGGCCGACGAGGACAAGGAGGAGGAGCAGCACGCTGCCGGCCACGACGAGGCGCTGTTCGGGCAGCTCAAGGAGTTGCGCAAGCAAGTGGCCAAGCAGAAAAACCTGCCGCCCTACGTGCTCTTCCAGGACCCCAGCCTGAAGGAGATGGCCACCACCTACCCCACCAGCCTGGCCGACCTGACGCATGTGGCGGGCGTGGGCCAGGGCAAAGCCCAGAAGTTTGGGGCCCCGTTCGTGGCGGCCATCAAGAAGTACGTGGAGGACAACGACATCGAAACGGCGTCGGACGTGGTGATTAAGTCGGCGGTGAACCGCTCAAAAATCAAAATCTACGTCATTCAGCAAATCGACAAGAAGACGATGCTGGAGGACATTGCCTCCTCCAAGGGCATCAGCATGGCCGAGCTGATGGAGGAAATCGAGCACATCTGCTACGCCGGCACCCGCCTCAACATTGGCTATTACCTGGGCGAAATGGTGGACGAGGACAAGCAGGACGAGATTTACGACTACTTCATGACGGCCGCCACCGACAACATCGCCGTGGCCATGAAGGAGTTGGGCGACGATTACTCAGAGGAGGAAATACGCCTGGTGCGCGTCAAGTTCCTGAG
Organism: Hymenobacter coccineus; assembly: GCF_001816125.1. Classification (GTDB taxonomy): domain Bacteria; phylum Bacteroidota; class Bacteroidia; order Cytophagales; family Hymenobacteraceae; genus Hymenobacter; species Hymenobacter coccineus. The sequence goes on from NZ_MDZA01000054.1 coordinate 10,169, forward strand.
CGAAGTGGCCAACTAAGGACCACAGATTGAACGGATTTTTTTGGGGTTCCGCTCTTGGCGGTTTCCCTCTGGGACTTATGACGCAGTTGGTTGGTTTGGCGCAATACAACGAGCTGACGCATAAAATAATTGGTTGTGCGATGACGGTGCTCCGCAAGCTGGGGCCTGGGTTTCCAGAGGTGGTTCACTGGCGTTCGTTGGCCAATGAACTTTTTAAGTAGGGATTGAAGGCCGAGCGGGAAGTAGAATTGCCCATTTATTACGATGACGAAAAAGTCGGCTCCCGCAGAGTCGACTTTTTCGTTGATGGGCGGGTACTGGTTGAAATGAAGGCCGTGGCTACTATTCTGCCAACTCACCATGTACAGGTTATCAATTACCTCGAAGCGTTCAAAATCCCGGTTGGCCTCTTAATAAACTTCGGCACTTCCAGCCTCGAATTCAAACGTTTCGTAAAGTCAGCTAGGCAGCAAGGGCCTGTACGACCCAATAGAAGCGGAACCCAAAAAATTCGCTAAATCCGCTGAAAATCCATTAAATCTGTGGTCCTGTGTGGATAGTTTTTGCGTTGTTAGCGGCCTTGGTCACGGCCATCGTGGTCACCTTGTCAAAGGCGGGTATAAAGAACGTGCCACCCAGCCTGGCCTTCGCCGTGCAGTCGGTGCTGATCATTGTCGTGGCGTGGAGCACGGTGGCGTGGCAGGGCCTGTGGCCCGAAATTGAGCGCATCGAGCGCAAAACCTGGTTGATTTTGGTGGCCGCGGGTGTGCTCACGGGCGTGTCGTCGCTGCTCTCCTTCAAAGCCCTGTCGCTGGGCGAAGCCTCGCGGGTATCGCCGCTCACCAGCTTGGCCCTGGTGTTTTCGATAACTCTGGCCTTCATCTTCCTGAAAGAGAAGCTAAACTGGCAGATAGTAGCCGGCGCCGTCCTAATGGCCGGCGGCGCCGTCCTCATTGCCCTGTCGGAGCCGGCTAAATAACGGCTGGGGGCCAGCTGGGGGCCCTAATCGCCGCCGCCCAGGGGGCAGCCGGCGCACGGGCCGCCGGGCGCGGGGCCCCCGAGCAGGGCCTCGGTTTCGAGCAGCAGGGCCGTCATTTCCACCAGCTCTTGCAGTTGGCTCATTTCGGGGTGGGTGAACACCAGGGCCAGGCGGTCGGCGCGGGTGCGCAGGGCCACGCAGCGGGCCCCGGCGTCGACGATGGGGCGCTGGGCGGCCTGATAGGCGGTGGCGGCCACCGCCTCGCGGAAATCTGCGAACTCGGGCGAGGTGAGGGCCATGGCCACCGTGCCGAAGCACAGGTGCAGGTAGCCGGTGCGCGGGCAGCGCACGCAGTACCCGAACTCGTTGTGGTGCAGAAACTTTGCCATTGCAATCAGCGCTATTTTTAGGTGTTGGTCGTCAATTGCCAGCCGCGGGCAACCCGTTTGCTTTTACAGCGCGGCTACCAGGGTCCGCCACGCCGCCAGCTCGGGCGCACCCGGCTTGCGCTGGCCAAACATGAGCAGGAGGTTGCGCCCACGGGCGTCGAACAGCTCCAGCGAGGTCACCACGCCGTCGGCGGTGGGCTTTTGCACCACCCAGCTTTCGGCCACGTCCTCTAGCTTGAGATGAAGGTTGAAATCGGGGTCGAGCACGTTCAACCAGGGCCCCGTGGGCACGATTTGGTGCGCCGGGCCGGTATGAATCTGAATGCAGCCGCGGCTGGCCACGAACAGCATAATGCCCAGCCCCTGGGCCGCAGAGGCGCGCAGGGCCCCGTCGATGGCGGCGGTGGGCACGCGGCGCAGCAGCTCGGGGGGCCCCAGGCGCAGGGCCTGGGGGCGGCTCACCCCAACTGGCGCAGCAGCCCGAAAAGGCGTGCGTGTCCTGCATGCCGCGCCACGCGGCCCGGAAGCCGG
>NZ_MDZA01000055.1 GCF_001816125.1 Hymenobacter coccineus
ATGTATTAGGCCTGCCGCTAGCGTTCATCCTGAGCCAGGATCAAACTCTCCATTGTATAATATCCTTCACCCATTCGAAAATGGGCTGCTGTCTTGGCTAATTCAACTCGTTTTGACGAGTTCAAATCAACTTTACGCTTGTTAAATACTCTGCTTAATTGCTCAAGTAAAGTCTTACCATTTGTCTTTTCCAAACATTCAAAGAACGTGTGTTGCTTCCATTTGAAACAACAGTGTGGCTTTTCAGCCGGACCTTTATCCCACTCTTTCGATTTGGGAGTGCAAAGCTAATAAAATTTATTGGCTTAGTAAGAAATATTTTATTATTTTTTCTATTAGCAACTGATTCGGTTCTTTCAATCTAAAGCGGGGTGCAAAGGTAATTACCTTGCTTCTTTTTGCAAGCTAAAAAAGCTTTTTATTTCCCTCTCTTTCTGCTGCTATTCCGATTGAACCGAAGCGGGGTGCAAAACTACAACAACCTTTTCAGTTATTCAACTGAACCAGGAATTTTGTTTTTCGATGATTCTTTTGCCCTCGTCCATTCGATTTGGGAGTGCAAAAGTAGACACCGAGATCAGCTTACGCAACTTTATTTATACTATTAGGAAGTGGCACATCGTACATTTTCTAATTGGCAGATGACTCTATGCTGATGATCAAGCTACTAAGTAAGGTGATTATTGAGTCCCCGGCTAGCGAATGCAGGCTGGGGCGGCAAAATCGTTGGGACAAGGACGATATGCGCGGGGCCGCAATGCTTCGTATTGGCGAATAGTGTGGCCTAATTGGGCGAGGAAGGGTAGCCCGATGGTTTCGTATTCGTATAGGCCGTCGTTGATAACTCCGTCGGAGTTTACATAAACAACGGCACTCAACAGGAATTCGGACTGGTGCAAGGAATCGGCGAAGTAGGCCACATCGGCTAAAAAGCCGTGTGACATACCAACAATGTTGTAGATGCGTAGGCCATTCTCAGCGGGCGCGGCTGGGTTGCGGCCGTAGTAGAGGTACTTCTTATAGGCGTCGAAGTAACGCTTGGAAGCATACGGACGGAAACCCGCCTCGTGGGGCGTGGCGTGCAGGTAGTACCGAAGGAAGGAATAATCGTTAGCCGTGAGGTGTGGGCGGAGCGAATTGGGCACTGATTCGGGGAATAGCAAGGTGCACAGCAGGGTACTGACATCAGCTAAGGACAGGTGATTGGCGGTGGTGAAATCGTAGGGCTGGCGGACGAGACGATTGCCGAGGCGGTAGGCGCGGCCTTTCGATACGGGGCCCAGGGGGCTGGCGTAGGGCCTGGGGTTGGTAAGCGCTGGCTGCTTGTAAATGGTATCGCCAGCGGCAGTGTGGAAGCTGATGGGGTTGGTGTGGCGGTTGGCGGCCGTGTCGCAGGCAGCGAAGCGGCGCGTGATGCGGGCATTGGGGAAACCTAGCTGGGCGAGGCATTCGTTGAGGGGGCCCTGGCCAAGGAATTCGTAGAGGCGGTTGTAGGCGGTATTGTCGCTCACCAGCAGCATGCGCTTGATGTAGTTGCCGATGGTCGCCGTTTGGTCAGAATCGGCGGGGGCGGCGAAGGGCACGGCGGTTTGGCAGCGAAAGGCGGTACCCGTCGCCATGATGGTGCGGCGGGAAAGGCCGGGCTGGTGCAGGTCGTTCAGCTTTTCGAGGGCCAGCATGACCACAGGCAGTTTGACTAAACTAGCCGGGTTAAAGTATTGGCGCGCATTGAGATGAAAAGTGTGCGGCGTGAAATGGGGTATGTTTTGCGCATCGCGGTCAATTTGGGTGTAGATGATTTGCAGCTCGTAGGCGGGGTTATCGGCAATGCGGGCCAAACCGGGGGAGGTATGCAGCAACGAATCCAGAAGCGGGGAATCGGCGCTCTGCTGGGGGCCCTGTGCATTGGCGGCACGGTTGGAAGGCACGGCGTGCCCGAACGCGGCGGCTATTGCCAAGAGGAAAAGCCCACCCATTACATAGGTATAGAGGCGGCAGGCATGAAGGGTGAACTTAGAATTCATCGGCGGGGCAAAAAACGACGGGGGCCGTAGTGAAGTCACCACGGCCCCCGGGCCTGGGGTTTAGCAAAAACGACTTAGTTGCTGACCGGCGTGCGGCGCTGGGCCAGTAGCAGGTTCGAATCGGTTTGGCGCCAGTTGTAGCCGGTGCCAAACGGCAAGGGGCTGGGGCGGCGCAGGCTATCGGTGTAGGCAGCGGTGAGGGCGGGCTGGTAGTGCTTGGCGAAAAGGTTGATGGGGCGGCGGTACGTGCCGTAGTAAGTGAACTGCCAGGCGCTGGCCGGGAAGTATTTCATGGCAATGCCCGAATCGTCTTGCAACAGATAATTGCTGCGGGCCAGCACGAGGTTGCGTATTTTTGAAAAATAGGCCTTGTGCATGAGGTAGGTGGCCGACTTCACGTAGGTAGTTAGGGGCCCCAGAGTGCGCGCGTAGGTGAGCAAGGCCGGGTGGGGCGCGAGCCGGGCGTCGCTAATGTCGGCGGAGAAGTAGTAGATGGTTTGGGCTTGACCGCTGGCGCTACGCACCTGAATTTCGGCCCCCGGAATGTTGGGGCGGCCGCTGGCACGGGCGGTATCGGCCATACCAGCGGTAAGTCCGGCGGCGGTGAGCTGTACGGGGCGCACGGCCAGCACCTGGTGGCCGGTGCGGGCGGCGAATAGCATGATGAGTGGCACGGCGCCGTCCAACTCCACCGATTTCAGGTCGATGGCCATGTCGTTGGTGCGGAAGAAGCTAAAGTTCAGCACCGACCACAGCGAGGCCTTGATGGCAGGGTACAGCTTGGGATTTTCGAGCGAGGTGCGGGCGGGCACGCTGCCCACGGGCTCCAGGCCCACCATGACGTAGGTTTGGCTGGTGGGGAACAGGGTGGCAACGTTGAGAAAATCGGGACCGCTGAACGGGTAAAAAATGGTGGGGCTGCGGTGCTGCACCGAATCCAGCTCGTGTGTGGCCCACTGCGTCATGCGGTTGGTGTGGGTGCTGGTGTACTTCGCCCAGCTTTTATCCTGGTCTTTTGCGAAGGCCTCGTAGGCGGGGCCCTGGGCGAGGGCGGCCAGCTCGGAATTAGCGCGAACGGGCAACCCGGCGAGGTATGTGGCCACGTCTTGCACATAGGCCGTATCAGTAGGAGCGGCGGTAATAGGTTGGGCGGCGGGGGCCCTGGCCGTATCGGCGTTGGGAGCGAGCGGCGCAGTGGAGGGCGTTTGCGCTGGGGCCCCAGCGTCGGGGGTGGCCTGTGTGGTGGCCGAGGTTTCGGTTTTGGTTGTCGATTCAGAGCAGGCCGCCAAGGCCAGCAGAACCACGGGAAGCAGCCGAAGGGCAGCGTTTCGGAGCAGCATATATATAAGGAGTGAAAACGTAGGGCCTAACCGGTGCCGGGGGCCCACTTGGAAGCCGCAAGTTACGGGTTTGGCGCAGGCCGGGGCGAGCGAAAAACTCGGGTGGTTACCAAGTACACCACCAAGCCGCCCGCTAGCGTCAGCAAACCGTAGCGCGACTCGATGGGCTTGTCGCGTAGGATAAAGATGAGCGTCCAGCCGCTCAAACCCAGGAAAATGATGGGCGTGAACGGGTAGCCCCAGGTGCGGTACGGGCGCACTAGGTTAGGCTTTCGCCAGCGCAGCACAAACAGGCCCAGCACGGTGAGGAAGGTGAACAGGTTCAGGACGAAGCCGGCGTATACCAGGATTTCCTTGAAGCTGGGCCGCAGGATGAACGCCAGCGTGATGGCCGTTTGCAGCATTAGGGCCCTGACGGGAACACCGGCGCGGCTTTTGGCGGCGAAGAAGCGCAGGGCCGGCAGGTCTTCGCCCATTGCCTGCACAATGCGGGCCCGCAAAAACCATCGAGCTGATGGTGGAAACGAGCAGCGCCGCGATGATGCCCCCCGCCAGGCGGCCCGCCGGGGCCCCAAACAGCGAGGTGGCCGCCACGAAACCCACTTCCACTTGGCCTTTCAAACCCGCCAGCGGCGTGGAGCGAAGGAACACGTAATTCAGCCCTACATATAATAGGAGCACCACGGCGGTACCGGCCAGCAGAATACGCGACAAGTTGCGGCCGGGGTTCTCGATTTCGCCGGTGAGGTAAGCAGCGGCGTTCCATCCCGAGTAGGCGTAGCTCACATACACCAGGCTCACGGCGAAAGCGGGACTGAGCACCGCTTGCCAGCCGGCAGCATCGGGGGCGTAGCGCAGGGGCTGCCCCTCCCCTGCCACCAGGCCGGCGCCGATGAACGCGACCAGAATGGCCACCTTCAGGGCCGTGATGGCAATTTGCAGGCGGCTGCCGGCGCGGGTGCTGGTGCCGTGCACCAGCGTGAGGACCAGCACCACGCCCACGCCCAACAGGCTGGCCCCCGTGATGGTGGTGCCCGCCACTACAGCCTGGCCCAGGCTGGGCCACACACTTTTTGCGTATTCGCCCAAGGCCAGCGCCGCCAGGGCCGTGGGGGCCGCAAAGCCAACGGTGGCCGATACCCAGCCCGACAAAAAGCCCAGCGCCGGGTGGTAAATCTGCCCCAGGTAGTGGTATTCGCCGCCCGAGCGGGGCATGGCCGCCGCCAGCTCGCCGTAGCTGACGGCCCCGCACAGCGCAATGAGACCCCCCACGGCCCACAGCATCAGCAGCGCAAAGCCGCTTTGGATGTCGAGCACCTGAAACCCCAGGCTGGTAAAAACGCCCGTTCCCACCATATTGGCCACTACGATGGCCGCGCCGGTGAGGAAACTTATTTTATATGGTTGACTCTGCACGCCGGCAAATGTCGGGCTTTAGGCCGGCTAAACGAAAAAACGCGCCGAAGCGCGTTTTTTACTACTCCCAAGACAGGTTTTGCTACTCCGCTGCCACGGCGGCTTTGGGCTTTTTGTAGAGCGGCACGGTGCTGCACGGCTCCCCGTACATGATGCTGCTCGTAACGGGCAGCAGCTTTTGCATGATGGCCACGTAGGCAAACGTAGGCACGGGCTTGTCGCCGCAGCCCTTCACCACCACTTTGGCGTCGCGGTATTCTTCGGCGTCGAGGCCAGCAATGGCTTCCTCAAACAGCGACTGCTCCAGGGCCCCCAGGTCGCCGAACACGTAGCGGTGGGCGTGGTTTTGCAGCTTAATAGCGAGCAACATGTAGGCCCAGGTGGGCACAATGGCATCGGCCGAGCAGACGATGGCCACGTTCTGGCCATCGTACTGGGTCCAGTCGTGGGTTTTGATGAACTCGCGGAAGTCTTTTTCACGCAAAATGAGTCCGTGGAAAAGATTATCCTTGATGTCGTAGAGCACCCGCTCACCGGCGTGAATAAATTCTTCCAAGTTGAGGGTGACGAGACCGCTGTTGGCGACGCGGTTGGTGAAAAGCGGTTCCATATCAATAAGAAAACATCGAGAGAATAAACTGAAAACAGTGTTTCACCAGGAACAGTTACCGCGGCAAGCTACAACGAGTCAGCAATTATGAAAACTAAGTTTTGTGCCCATTGCCAGCAGGAGGCTACCACACTGTATCGAATCCAAACGCAGGCCGGCGGCAAAGGCTGGTTTTTCGTTTGCAAGAACTGTTGCATCGCAGCGAAGTCCCAACCGGGCTACCGCTACGGCGGCACTTGGCAGGGCTACCGGCACTAGCCCAAAAACTCAAGCCCGCGGTGTGGTCGTGTACACTTCTTTCAAATAAAACGGCTCGTAATAGGCCACGTCCTGAAACGCTCGGCGGTGAAAAGCGGCCACGCCCAGGGCCCCCACCGCCACGGCCGACGGCTCAATACCCGCCAGAAAGCCAATGTTGCCCTGCTCCGCCACCAGCGGCTGGAACTTGGCTGCGCCGTTCCCGAAGCATACTACTTGGCGGTGGGCCAAATGTTCGGCTAGGGCCCCGGGCGCAAGAATGAGCGGCGCGGGCGCCAGCACTTCCTGCCCGTCGTGGGCGTAGAGAGCCGTGTACACTTCCATGCGCCGCGCGTCCAGCATCGGGCAAAACAGCGTTTCTTCCGCCCCCGCCGTCACGGCCGCTACTTGGGCTGCCAGGGCCCCCAGCGTGCTCACCGCCACCAGCGGAACATCCAGCGCGAAGCACAGGCCCTTGGCCGCCGCCGCCCCAATCCGCAGCCCGGTGTAGGAGCCAGGCCCGTCGCTCACAGCCACCGCGGCGAGGTCAGCTAGGGCGTGGCCAGTGTTTGCGAGCAATTGCTCGATTAATACGGTGAGGTGGGTAGAGTGCGACTTTTCCAGCCGCAACTCGGACTGGCCAATCAGGCGACTGTCGGCCACATCGTGCAGCGCGACGGAGCAGACAGGGGACGAGGTTTCGAGGGAGAGGACAATCAATTGTATTAATTTAGACAGCGTTGTAAATACGGTTCAAGCGCGGTTGCATTAACCAAATTCCTGCCGGCCAAAAGAAAAGCAGAATGAATGTTCCCAAAATCTGACTAAAATCGGGCTTATGTCCTTGCTCATTTGCTACTAGAATTGATGCAGGAAACCAATGAATCTGTATGTAAGCAACGAGCGAATAAATCATTGGAATTGACCAAAGACCATTTGCATGAAAGCTATTCGGGCTTATATCAAAATCAGGGTTAGCTAATATTTTACTAAGTGCGAATGCTGCAATCACAAAAAAAATGTCGAATACAAACCTACTGGCACTGCGTTCTTGACCACCTTCTTCGAGCTGATTCAAGGTATTACCAAGAACCCCAAGCCAAATACAAAAGATGCAGAAGCCCAGTAGCTTCATCATATCCTTAAGTTCTCCGTCTTTAACAAACCAAGAAATAAAATAGCTTATCGACAATATTATAAATATGTGCCAAGCTTTTGCTTTTAGTAAAGTATGCTCCATAAACTAATTAAATTCAAAAAGAGCAGGCCAACAGATTGGCTTGCTCTTTTTACATGAATTGGAAAATACAATTACTTCGTCCCAGCCGACTTGCGGGCGCTGGCGGCTTGGCCGGTGGGTTTCAGCAAGGCGGCGTAGCGGTTGGGGTCGTTGAGGACGGCCACGGCGGCGAGGATGTTGGGGTCGTCGTCGAAGCCGGCTTCGGTGCGGCCTTTTTCGTAGTAGTAGCGCGACACGATTTCCTGCTCCAGAATTTCCTTGATTTCGGGCTTGAAGCGCTGCAAGTCGTTGGCTTTGTTGACGACCATTTTGCGGCGCATGGCCTCTAACTCGGTTTTCACGTCGTCGTAGTGCTTTTCCTCCTTCAGCCGCTTGCCAAGGTCGGTAAGTGATTTTTCAGAATCGGTGCTGTAGCTGATGTTTTTGCCCTGGAGGTAGGCCACGAACTTCTGAAACTCGGGGTCCGACATTTTGAACTCGCGGGGCGGGGCAATGCTGGCGTGCTCGGACTTAAAGCGGGTAGCGTAGTCGAACAAGTAGCTTTTCTGGAGCAGCACGCGGGTAATGTCGGCGATTTCGCGGTCGGCCACTTCCACGTCGGGTGCCACACCGCCGCCGTCGTACACGGTGCGGCCGGCGGTGGTTTTGAAGGCCGTGCGCAGCGAATCGGGGAATTTGCCCAGTGTGCCGTCGTCGGCGCGGTGGCTGTAGTCAATCTCCTGGATGCAGCGGCCGCTGGGGATGTAATACTTGGCAGTCGTCACCTTCAGCTGCGAGTTGTAGCTCAGGGGCCGGGTGGCTTGCACAAGGCCCTTGCCGAAGGTGCGCTCGCCCACCAGCACGGCGCGGTCATAGTCCTGCAATACGCCCGACACAATTTCCGAAGCCGAAGCTGAGCGGTTGCTCGTGATGATGGCCACCGGTATCTGGATGTCCAGCGGCTGGTCGAGGGCTTTGTAGGTCTTGTTCCACTCCGTCACCTTGCCCTTGGTGCTCACCACGTCCAATCCCTTATCAATGAATAGGTTGGAGATGTTCACCGCCTCGTTCAGCAGGCCGCCGGGGTTGTCGCGGATGTCGAACACGATTTTCTTCGCGCCCTGAGCCTTGAGCTTGGTAATGGCGGCGCGCACTTCCTTGCCCGCATCCACGGTGAAGCCCGATAGCTGAAAGTAGCCAACTTCGGGCGAAATCATGCCCACGTAAGGCACGTTTTCGACCTGGATTTTATCGCGGGTGATGGCCACTTCCACCGGCTTGTCCTGGCCGTAGCGGGTCACGAGCAGCTTCACCACCGACAGGGCCTGGCCCTTAAGCAACTTGCTGATGTCGGAATTCGACTTTTTTTCGATGACTACGCCGTTGACGCTGATGATTTCATCGCCCGGCAGCAGGCCCGCTTTTTGAGCCGGGAAACCTTCGTAGGCGCTCTGCACCACCGTTTTGCCGTTGCGCTTCACCGTCAGGATGCCGATGCCGCCGTATTGCCCGGTCGTCATGGTGCGGAAGTCCTCGATGTCGTCCTCCGGGATGTAATTGGTGTAGGGGTCGAGCGACTTGAGCATGGCGTCGATGCCCGTCTTCACTAGCTTGCCAGGCTTGATTTCGTCCACGTAATAGGTGTTGACCTCCCGGAACGTGGTAGCGAAAATATCGAGGTTCTTGGCAATCTCGAAGTAACGCTCGTTGTCGGCGGCGGTGCGGAACGAAAACAGGAGCGCGGCGCTGCCGAGGGCGGCACCGGCAATAAGTTTGTGGCGGAAGGTCATGGGGCGGCGGGGCGAAGGGCGAAGCTACGCGGCGGGCGGCGAAGCCGGGCGGGGAACCGCCGTGCCGAGCAAACGATGGAAAGCGGAAATTAATTTTTTTTCCACCAACGCCAACGCACTTTTTTCCTTGCCGGTGTAAATAATGCCCAGCACGCCCACCGGATGCCCACCGGGGTGCTCCAACAGCTGGTACTTGTTCAACCGGTAGGCCTCCCGGATGAGGCGCTTGAGGCGGTTGCGGTCGACGGCCCGCTTGAAGCCGCGCTTGCTCACGCTGATGAGCACCTGGGGCGGGCCCCGGTGGGGCCCGCGCTGGGCAGCCAAACAATGCGCAGGGGGTAAACGCCAAAAGAGGAACTCTGCTTCCCAAAAAGCTCGTCGATGAGCTTTTTGCGGCACAGGTGTTCCTCTTTCGGGAAAGTATGGCGGCGCGTGGGCGCAACGCCCGGAACCTCATTCCCGGGCCCCTTCTCCGGGGGAGAAGGTGGGCCCAGGGATTGAGTTGGTTCCATTGCTAAGTAAGCTAACGGCGGTCAGCCATCAGCTAACAGCTTAATTACTAGCGCTTGTGACGGCCTTCGTCGGATACGGTGAGGCGCTTGCGGCCTTTGGCGCGGCGGCGGGCCAGCACGTTGCGGCCGTTAACGGATTCCATGCGGTTGCGGAAGCCGTGCTTGTTGCGACGCTTGCGCTGCGAAGGTTGGTAGGTGCGTTTCATGTCAAATCAAGTTTCGAGTTGGGCCGGCAAAGGTACGGGGAAGTGCCAAGATTCGCAAGCCCCCGGGCCACAATTGGTTCCGGCCGCCGCGCCGGGCCCCGGGCGGTGGCGCTGGGGCCCTGATTTGGTTGGCTTCGGGCGGGGCGGCTTGCGTATGCAGGGGCCCTAGCTTTGTCCATCCACCCACCCGTTGCCGCCCATGATTCAGTACCGCGTTTCCTACGAAAACCCGCTCACGTTTTACCTGCAAGTGGAAATGACGCTGGCCGTACCCGCCGGGGGCCCCGGGCCGCTGGCGTTGCAGCTGCCTGCTTGGCGGCCGGGCCGCTACGAGCTGCAAAACTTCGCCCAGAAAATCCAAAAGGTGGAAATCAGCGACGAGGCCACTGGCCAGGCCCTGCCCTACCGCAAAACCACCAAGGACCGCTGGGAAGTGGCTGACGTGGCGGGCAAGGAGCTGAAAATCAAGTATAATTTCTACGCCCACCAGATGGACGCGGGCGGCTCGTGGCTCGACGAAAGCCAGCTGTACCTGAACCCGGTGCAGTGCCTGATGTACGCCGAAGGGCGCGAGCAGGAGGAATGCGAGTTGGCGCTGGCCCTGCCCGAGGGCTGGCAAGTGGCCTGCGGCCTGCCCCTGGGGGCCCCCAACGTGCTGCAAGCCCAGAACTTCGACCAACTGGCCGACGCGCCGCTCATGGCCAGCCCCACGCTGATGCACCAGCAGTACGAGGCCGGCGGCCTGCCCTTCCACGTGTGGGTGCAGGGCGAGGCGCCGTTAAACTGGCCGCGCGTGTTAGCCGATTTCAAGGCATTTTCGGAAGAGCAGTTGCAGCTGTTCCAAGGCTTTCCGGTGGCCGATTACCACTTCCTGAACCAGCTGCTGCCTTACAAACACTACCACGGCGTGGAGCATCACAACTCGACCGTGATTACGCTGGGGCCCGCCGAGCTTATTATGACGGAGGCGCTGTACAAGGAATTTCTGGGCGTGAGCTGCCATGAGCTGTTCCACACCTGGAACATCAAGAGCATCCGGCCCGCCGAGATGCAGCCCTACGACTACGCCCGCGAGAACTACTTCCGCACCTGCTTCATTGCGGAGGGCATCACCACCTACTACGGCGAATACCTGCTGGCCCGCAGCCACGTGCGCACGCCGGCCCAGTACTTCGAGGAGCTGGGCGCGGTGCTGCACAAGCACTTCGCCGACGCGGGCCCCGACAACCTCTCGCTGGCCGACGCCAGCGTGGACCTGTGGCTCGACGGCTACCGGCCCGGCGTACCCGACCGCAAGGTATCGGTATACCACAAGGGGACCCTGGCGGCGCTGCTGCTCGACCTCACGCTGCGGCAGCTCTCGGGCCATGCCCGCAGCTTGGACGACGTGATGCGGCGGCTGTACACGGAGTTTGGCCAGACCGGCATCGGCTACACCGAGGCCGACTACATCCGGCTGGTGGAGGAGGTGGCCGGACGGAAGATGGGGGCCTACTTCGATAAGTTCATCTACGGGCTGGAGCCGCTGGCCCCGCCCCTCGAAAAGGTGCTGCACACCGTGGGCTGCCAGCTAATGGTAGCCGAAAACGGGTCGGCTTCGGAAGGGCGCTTCGGCTTCCGCACCGTGGGCCGCAACGAGCGCACCGAGGTCAGCGGCATTTGGCCCGGGTCGCCGGCCGCCGCCGCCCTCACCGTGGACGACGAAATAGTGGCCGTAAACGGCCGCCGCGTGGACTTGAACCTACAAACCCTACTCAGCACAGGGGCCCCCAGCTACGAAATCAGTGTGTTTCGCCAGCACCGCCTGGTAACCGTGACGCTAACGGCCACGGAAGGCAGCAGCTACGGGCCCCGGTACTCGGTGGCCAAGCTGCCCGAGGCCGATGCGGCCCAGCGCGAGGGATTTGCCAAGTGGCTGGGCTGGGAGTTTTAGTGTATTGCCCGCTTCAAAGCAAAAGGCCCCGCCGGACGAATCCGGCAGGGCCTTTTGCTTTGAAGTGAATACGGCTATTAGTGGTCTTTGCTGTTGTCGGCGCCCTTTTTCATGGGGCCCTTATTCACCGACATAGGTTTGTTGTTCTGGGGGTTGCTGCGGATGTTTTGCACGCCGTGGCCAGCGCTGTTGCCGTCGGTGGTGTTGCCGTGGGCCGATACGTCGGTGGTGTTGGGGCTTTGCACTTGCGTGCTCTTTTTCTTGGTATTAGCCGCGGGGTTGACGGACGTTTTAGCGTTCGTGAGGTCGGTCTCTTTCTTGGATAAGGACATGGTGACGGGGGTTTGCGGTGGGAGGATATATAGTGTACCCGTCTCACCGCAAAAGGGTTGCGCCGCTGGGGCCCTAGCCGGCCGGCACCATAGCTGGCTCCACCCGCACCAACTCAGCAAACTGGCCCTCGCGGGCTTCAATCTCTTCGGCCGAAAGGTTGAGCAGGCGCTCAGTGCCGAATTTCTCGACGCAGAACGAGGCCATGGCCGAGCCGTGGATGACGGCGCGCTTCATGTTTTCGAAGCTGATGTCGTCGGTGGCGGCCAAGTGGCCGATGAAGCCGCCCGCGAAGGTGTCGCCGGCGCCGGTCGGGTCGAACACTTCCTCCAGCGGCAGGGCCGGGGCGAAGAACATCTTGTTCTTGTGGAATAGCAGGGCTCCGTGCTCGCCCTTCTTGATGATGAGGTACTTGGGGCCCATGGCCTGAATTTTCTTGGCCGCCTTCACCAGCGAATACTCGCCCGACAGCTGGCGCGCCTCCTCGTCGTTAATGCTGAGCACGTCGACCATTTCAATAGTGGCCAGTAACTCTTCCAGGGCCACGTCCATCCAGAAATTCATCGTGTCCATCACAATTAATTTGGGCCGGTTCACGAGGCGCTGGATGACGAGGCGCTGCACGGCGGGTGTCAGGTTGCCTAGCATCAGGTACTTACAGTCCTGGTAACCGTCGGGGATGGCGGGGTCGAAATCGGCCAGCACGTTCAGCTCGGTGGCCAGGGTTTCGCGCGAGTTGAGGTCTTGCGAGTACTTACCTGACCAGAAAAACGACTTCTCGCCGGCCTTGATTTGCAGGCCCTCGGTATCCACGCCGTGCGTTTCGAGCAGCTGGATGTCGGACGAAGCAAAATCGTCGCCCACCACGGCCACAATGTTCACGGGCTTCAGCGAGTACGAAGCCGACAAGCTGATGTAAGTGGCGGCCCCGCCGACGATTTTATCGGTTTTGCCGAACGGGGTTTCGAGGGCATCGAAGGCAACGGTACCGATGACGAGTAGGCTCATTAGAAAGCGTTTAAAGGGAGTGGGATGATCGGGGAATTTTAGCGGCGGCAGGGGCCCCGGAAAATTGGCCGGGGGCCCACCGGGCTTAAGACACGGCAATAAATAAAAAAGTCCCCGGAATGACTTCCGGGGACTTTTAAAAGTGGGTAAATAATGGGGCTCGAACCCACGACCTCCGGAATCACAATCCGGCGCTCTAACCAGCTGAGCTATATCTACCGTGTGGTTTTTGGTGCTGCAAAGATAGGAAAGGATGCGGGAGCGGGCAAAAAAACTTCGTGGGCAGGCCAAATACCCGACCTTTGCGGGATGGAACCCACTGCTGCCCCGTCGTTCAACGATTTCAAACTCAACAAACAATTGCTTACGGCCGTGGCCGAAGCCGGCTTCACCGAGCCCACGCCGGTGCAGGCCCAAACCATTCCGCTGCTGCTGGCCGGGCACGATTTGCTCGGCATCGCCCAGACCGGCACGGGCAAAACTGCCGCCTTCGGCCTGCCCCTGCTAATGAAGGTGAAGTACGCCCAGGGCGTAAACCCGCGGGCCCTAGTGCTGGCTCCCACCCGCGAACTGGCCATGCAAATCGAAACCCATCTCAAAGCGCTGGCTACCCAAACCGACCTGCGCATTTTCGCCATTTACGGCGGCCTGGGGCCCAAAACGCAAATTGAAACCATTGCCCAGGGCGTGGACATCCTGATTGCCACGCCGGGCCGGCTGATGGAGATTTACCTGAAGGGGGCCCTGCTGCTGAAGGACTTGAAGACGCTGGTGCTCGACGAGGCCGACAAGATGATGGACATGGGCTTTATGCCCCAGATTCGGCGCATCCTGGAAATCATTCCGCGCAAGCGCCAGAACATCCTGTTTTCGGCCACCATGCCCGAGCGGGTGACCTTGCTGAGCGAGGAGTTCCTGGAATTTCCGGTGCGGGTGGAGGTGACGCCACCGGCCCAGACAGCTTCGACGGTGACGCAGACACTGTACCAAGCCCCGAACCTGCTCACCAAAATCAACCTGCTGCACTTCCTGCTGCACCGCGACCAAGACACGATGACGCGCGTGCTGCTGTTCACCCGCACCAAAGAGCACGCCGACCAGGTGGCGCACTTCCTGGAGCGCAAGGCCCCCGCCGGCGAGGTGCGCGTGATCCACGGCAACAAGGGCCAGAACGCGCGGATTAATAACATGGACGCCTTCCGGGCCGGGGAGGTGCGCTACCTGGTGGCCACCGACGTGGCGGCCCGCGGCATCGACGTGCCGCAGGTGAGCCACGTCATCAACTTCGACGTGCCCATCATCCACGACGACTACGTGCACCGCATCGGGCGCACGGGTAGGGCCCTGCACACGGGCGCGGCCATCACCTTTGCCAACGAGGCCGAGATGGTGCACATCGCCGAAATTGAGCAGCTCATCAACCAGACCATCGAGCTGCTGCCACTGCCCGAGGAGGTAACGGTGGAAGAAACTCCGTTTGAGGAGCAGCAAACCATGAGCCGCGAGCTGGACGACCGCCGCAAGCTGCTCGACCCCGATTTCAAGGGCGCCTTCCACGAGCGCAAGGAATGGATCAAGCCCGGCGAAACCATCGACAAGCGCACGGGCAAGGTATTCGAGGCTGGCAAGAAGAAAAGCTCCAAAGGCGCCAAGGCCAACCCCGGCAAAAAAGGCGCCTCCGCCCCCGGCGTGAAAGCCCTGAAGCGGCGCGGGCGGTAAGGAGTTAAAAGTTAATGACCCTGACTTCATTATGAGGTCAGGGTCTTTAACTTTTAACTCCTTTAATGGTGGATCAAGTGCCCGAACCGGACGCTGGCCAGCGTGAGCACGCCGCCCCAGAACACGGCGCTCCAGAGCATGTGCAGCAGGATGCGGCTGCGCGGCACGCCCAGCAGCGTGGCAACGACCGTGCCCCCGATGGGCGAGAGTAGCACCGGCGTGAGGAAGGCAATGCCGCCCATGCCAAAGCGCCGGAACACCTTGATAATGTTGCGCGAGCGCGACGAGAAGATGGGGGCCCGCCGCAACCGCCGCTGCTGCTGCTTGTGCCGCACCCACACTCGCCCCACGCCCGAAATGATGAGCACCGTGCTCATCATGCCCGCCACAGTGAGCAGCAGCGTGAGGGCAAACGGCAGGCCCAGCGATACCCCCAGCAAAGGGCCACCCACAAATTTTACCATGCTCAGCAGGAACACGGAAGCGTATTTGAAGGCGTGGGGGAGCACGGCAGGGGGTTAGGAGAAACGACGGACGAAAGGCAAAAACCCCGCCAGCGGCAAAGGTACCCCGCCGGCGGGCCGGGGCCCCGGCGCTAGATTTTGCTGCCGAAGGCCAGGTCGCCGGCGTCGCCCAGGCCGGGGATGATGTAGGCCTGGTCGTTGAGGCGCTCGTCGATGGCGGCCACCCACAGGTGGGCTTCCGGAATTTCGCGGGCCACGTGGGCGAGGCCCTCGGGCGAGGCAATAACGGCCGCAATGTGCACCTGCCGCGGCGTGCCGAAGCGCAGCATGGCCCGGTAGGTTTGCACCAGGCTCTTGCCGGTGGCCAGCATGGGGTCGGCCAGGATGAGCACCCGCTCGTCGAGGCTCGGAGCCGAGAGGTAGTCCACCTGCACCGTTACCTGGGCCGTGCCCTCGATGCGGTATGCAGCTACGAACGCGCTGGGGCTCTGGTCGAAGTAGTTCAGGAAGCCCTGGTGAAAGGGTAGGCCGGCCCGCAGCACGGTGGCCAGCACCGGGAAGTCGTGGAGCAGCTTGCCGGTGGTTTCGGCCAGGGGCGTCTGGATGGTTTTGTCGGTGTAGCTAAGGTGGGCGCTGATGCGGTAGGCAATGATTTCGCCCAGCCGCTGCAAGTTGCGGCGGAAGCGCAGGCTGTCCTTCTGCACGTCGCGGTCGCGCAGCTCGGCCAGGAAATGGTTGGCGATGCTGGGCTCGGCGCACACCTCGTGCACGCGGGGATTGTCCTCGATGGCAGGGGTAGCTTCGGAAGCGGAGACGGGCGGAGTGACGGCCATGCGGCGAGAATTTTGGAAAGAAAAGAACCGGCCGGCCAGGCGCCTACCGCGTCCCGAAGTTGGCACAAAAACCCCCAACGCCCAAAGGTACCCGCCCCGCGCCCCCCCCGGGCAGCCCCCGCGCTGCCAACGGCCGCTTGCGTAGGTTTGTTAATTAATGCGTGCGGCGCGCAATGCCCCCGGCTTTACTGAGTTGATTATTCTATATGAAACAAATCTTTTTACTCCTCGCTACCTGCGCATTACCGGCCGGCTTCGCAGCGGCCCAAACGCCCACCGCCCCGGCCCCCGTCTCCGTTGCCCCACGCCCCGGGTGGCGAAAAATCGAACTGGTATATCTTTAGCGACACTCTAAAGCCAGCGGCCCGGACGCCCCAGCCAGCCCCGGCGGCCGCCCCGGTAGCCATGCCGATGGTCGCTCCGACGAGTGACCCGATGGCCGCCCCGGCCGGGGCCCCAGCGGTAGCCGCGCCACAGCCCGCCAGGGCCCCAGCAGCCCCGGCCAGCCCCGCCCCGTTCTCCACCCAGGGCCCCACCTATGTGCCGCTTGACTCGGACATCTACCGGCTCATCGACCGCTACGCCATTAAGTATGGGCCTGACTCACTGAACGACCCGCACACCAGCGTGCGGCCCTACACCCGCGCCGGCGTGGCCCGCCTGGGCGAGCGGCTGCTCTCGCCCGACAGCACAGGGGTGGGCCCCGGCACCCTCTCGCGCGCCGACCGCTTTAATGCGCAGTACTTACTGAAGGACAACTGGCCCAGCTCGCCCCAGGGCACGGCAATTAACCAGAGCACGAAGCCCATTCTGACGTATTTCTACCGCGACCAAACCGATTTATACAGCGTTCAAACCAAGGATTTTACGCTGCGCGTGAACCCCGTGCTGCTGCTGGAAGGTGGCAAGGACAGCAAGATTGGCGGCTTCCGCTACGTGAACACCCGCGGGGCCCAAATCGAGGGTTCGGTGGACCAGCGCCTGGGCTTTTACCTGTTCCTCACCGACAACCAAATGGCGGTGCCCGGCTACGTGCAGGACCGCATTCTGCGCGACACCATTGCGCCGCACGAAGGCTACCTCAAGCCGTTCAAAGCGGCAGTTATCGGCCCGGGCAGCAGCGCCTACGACTTTTTCACGGCCCGCGGCTACGTGACTTACGCGGCCACGAAGCACATCAACGTGCAGTTTGGGCACGACCGCAACGTCATCGGCAACGGCTACCGCTCGCTCATCCTCTCGGATTACAGTGCCCCGTATTTCTTTCTGAAACTGAACACGCGCATCTGGAAGCTCAACTACCAGAACTTATTTACGGAGATGGTTGCAGAGCGCAAAAACGCCGATCAGGTGTACCCCAAAAAGTACCTGGCCCTGCACCACCTCAGCCTCGACGTGACGAAGAACTTCAACATCGGCCTGTTCGAGTCGGAAGTAATTGGACGCCCCGGGCGGGGCCTGGAAATTCAGTACCTCAACCCCCTCATCTTCTACCGCGCCATCGAGCAGAACGTGGGCTCGGCTGACAACGCGCTGCTGGGCCTCGATTTTAAGTGGAATATCAAGCACACGGCCCAGCTGTATGGGCAAGTGGTGCTCGATGAGTTTAAGCTCAACGAGGTGCTGTCCGGCGACGGGTGGTGGTCCAACAAGCAGGCCGTGCAGCTGGGAGGCAAATACATTGATGTAGCAGGCATTCAGAACCTTGACTTGCAGCTCGAATTCAACTACATCCGCCCTTATACCTACCAGCACACGTCCTTCTACACGGCCTACACTAACTACCAGCAGCCCCTGGCCCACCCCATGGGCGCCAACCTGGCCGAGGTGCTGGCCATCGTCAGCTACCAGCCCTTGCCGCGCCTGAACCTGGTAGCCAAAGCCTTCTACACCAAGCAGGGTCTCGACTACGGCCAGGACTACGCCGGCAACCGCGTCATTAATTACGGTGGCAACCCACTGCTACCCTACGTGCCCCACCCCCAGGACTTTGGCAACCGCGTGGGCCAGGGCAACCAAAGCAAGCTGTTCCACTTCGACTTCACGGCCACCTACCAGCCACGCCTGAACCTGTACCTGGACGCCAAGCTCATTGCCCGGCACCAAACCCTGGACCAGCCCCTGCCCTACTCCGTGGGCACCGGCAATGAAACCTACGCCTCGCTGGCCGTGCGCTGGAACATCGCCAAGCGCCTGAACGAGTTTTAATCATTGATTAGACGTGATTAACCGTGATTTCGCTGATCAACTAGGGAAGGCGACAGGTAATTAACGATTTTTGCCAATCGTTACCGGATATGAATAATTGCGATAACACACGTGAAATCAGGAATCAGCGAAATCACGGTTAATCTGCATAATCTGTGATTTATGAAGACGTACCTCCGCATCCTGCAATACGCCCGGCCCTGGCTGGCGTTCTTGCCTCAATACCTGCTGTACACGGTGCTGACCATCTTTTTCAGCATCGGCAACTTCACGCTGATTATTCCACTACTCAGCGTTTTGTTTGACAAAACGGATAAGGTGCACGAGCAAGCCCCAGCCCACCTGCCCGCCTTCAAGCCCACCATTGATTGGGTAACGCAGACCTTCAATTATTTCTTTGCCGACGTACTGGCGGGGTATGGTAAAATGGGGGCCCTGGCCTTTGTGTGCGGGGTGGTAGTGGCCTCGGTGCTGCTGAGCAACGTGTTTCGCTACCTGAGCCTGCGGCTACTGGCCAAAGTGCGGGCCCGCGTGGTGCGCAACCTGCGGCGCGACCTGTACTACCGCGTAGTGGGGCTCCAACTGGGCTTTTTTTCGAATGAGCGCAAAGGGGATTTGATGTCGCGCTTCACGGCCGACGTGCAGGAGGTAGAAACTTCGGTGGTGAACACCATGACGGCGGTTATCAAGGAGCCGCTCACCATCGTGGCGTATTTCCTGGTGCTGTTCCACATTTCGGCCCCGCTCACCTTGTTCACGCTGGTGCTGCTGCCCATATCGGGCGGCATCATTGCCAGCATCGCCAAGCGGCTGCGGCGGCAGGCCGAAATCAGCCAAAGCACGCTGGGCTCGATGATGTCGGTGATTGACGAAACGCTGGGCGGCATCCGGGTTATCAAAGCTTTTAATGCCCAGGGCTACATCAAAGGTAAATTTGATGAGCAAAACGACCAGTATGCCCGCACCTCGCGGCGCATGGACAACACCCGCGACCTGGCCTCGCCGTTCTCCGAATTCGTCGGCGTATCGGTGGTAGCGGGGCTGCTGTACTTTGGCGGCTCGCTCATTTTGGGCGGCAACACTACCCTGACGGGCCAGGAGTTCAT
Source organism: Hymenobacter coccineus (assembly GCF_001816125.1). GTDB lineage: Bacteria > Bacteroidota > Bacteroidia > Cytophagales > Hymenobacteraceae > Hymenobacter > Hymenobacter coccineus. The sequence continues at coordinate 18,956 of NZ_MDZA01000055.1, forward strand.
TGGCTACGTCATCCTGTTTTCGCAGGTGCTCACGCCGGCTAAGGCGCTGTCGGGCTCGTTCGGCAACATCCAGCGCGGGCTGGTATCCGGCGGGCGAGTGCTGCGCATCATCGACACCGAGCCGACGGTGCGCGACCGGCCGGGGGCCCTAACGCTGCCGCCCTTCGAACGAGAAATTGAGCTGCGCGACGTGCAGTTCAGCTACGGCGATACGCCCGTGCTCTACGACCTGAACCTGACCATTAAAAAAGGCCAGATGGTGGCGTTGGTGGGCCCCAGCGGCGGCGGCAAAAGCACGGTAGCCGACCTGCTACCCCGCTTTTATGACGCCAGCGGCGGCCAGATCTTCATCGACGGGCACGACGTGCGCGCCTGCACCATCCACTCGGTGCGCGACCAGATGGGCATCGTCACGCAGGAGAGCATTTTGTTCAACGACACGATTTTCAACAACATTCGCTTCAATACCGAGGCTACCGAGGCCGAAGTCATCGAAGCCGCCAAAATTGCTAACGCCCACGAGTTCATCGTGGCCAGCCCCGACGGCTACCAAACCGTGATTGGCGACCGCGGCGGCCGGCTGTCGGGCGGGCAGCGCCAACGCCTGAGCATTGCCCGCGCCATCCTGCGCAACCCGCCCATCCTGATTCTGGACGAGGCCACTTCGGCGCTCGATACCGAGAGCGAAAAGCTGGTGCAGGAAGCCCTGCAACGCCTGATGGCGGCGCGCACCTCGCTGGTTATTGCCCACCGCCTGAGCACGGTGCAGCACGCCGACGAAATCATCGTGCTCCAGCACGGCCGCATTGTGGAGCGCGGCACTCACGACGAGCTGTCGCGGCGGCCCGGTGGTGTGTACCAGCGCCTTAGCTCGCTGCAAACCAATGCCGCGCTGGTGTAGGGCCCCGGCACGGCTTATCTTTAGTCCGCCGCTTATTTCTTCCCTTCTCCGCCCATGCTCAGCAAAAACGCCTCGCGCTGGTTCGGCTCCCTCATCTTGCTGATGCTCGCCCTGCGCTTTGGCTACAAGTACTACCACAGCCAGCAGCGGCCGGCCTACGAAGTGCAGATGTAAACGCTCAAGGCCAAAAACCAGGTCCTCATGCAAGCCATTCAGGCCGACCAGGATGCCCAACGGGCCGCCGGGAAGGCACCCATCCTCGCCGATTCGGCGGTTATTGCCACCGACTTTACCTTGCAAGCCCGGTAGCCGGGGCCCCACGGGAAGCGTTTCGCAGCCTTTCCCGTATTCAATTCTTCTTCTTTAAACTCGCCTGATCATGGTTGCGCTCAAACGTTTCGTTTCAATAATAGTGATGGTGTACCTGCTGCTGGCCCTGCTGTTTCTGCTGGTGCCGGCGGTGCAGACCTCGGTGGCGGGCATGGGCTCGGCATTGCCAGAGGTGGAGCTAGACCGGAATTTCTTCCGGATGCTGGCCATCATAGGAGCCATCATTCTGGCCGTGCACCTGGTGGTTGAAAACCTCGACAGCAGCCTCTTGCGCCGCAACGTGGCCAAGCAGGATGGTCGCATCAACGAGCTAAAGGCCAAGCTCTACGACAACCAGCAAGCGCGGCCGCCTCTGCCCGCAGGGGGCCCCCAAGGCGCACCCGCCAACCAATACGAGGGGCCCCAGGGCGCGCCCGCCGGCCGCTACGGAAACCTCAGTGGGGCCCCCACCGGGCCGCCCGCCCCACCGGCGCCCCAACGGCCCCTGTTTCCGCAGCACGACCCCAGCCTGCCCAATACGCCTTCGGCCGAGCGGCCGCCGCTGTAGTTCTTTTTTCCCGCGCCCTACCCTTTTCGCGTGCCCCACCCCACCACTGCCCTCACCGCCACCATCCACGCCGAGCTGGCCGAAGCCCGTGCCGTGCTCGACCGCTTTCTGGCCGATGAAACCAACCTGGCCCGCATCGCCGAAACGGCTGAGTTGATGGCGCACTGCCTCCGGAACGGCGGCAAAATCCTCACCTGCGGCAACGGCGGCAGCCTCTGCGACGCCCAGCACTTTGCCGAGGAGCTGAGCGGCCGCTACCGCGCCGACCGCAGGGCCCTGGCCGCCATCGCCCTCACCGACGCCTCGCACATGACTTGCGTGGCCAACGACTACGGCTTTGAGTTCGTCTTCAGCCGCTTCGTGGAGGCCCTGGGCCGGCCGGGCGACGTGCTGCTGGCCCTCAGCACCAGCGGCAACTCGCCCAACGTGCTCCGCGCCGCCGAGGCCGCTAGGGCCCTGGGCATGCAAGTAGTTGCCCTCACCGGCAAAGACGGCGGCGCACTGGCCAGCAGTTGCGACGTGGAAATCAGGGCCCCGCACAGCGGCTACGCCGACCGCATCCAGGAAATCCACATCAAAGTGATTCACATTTTGATCATGCTGATTGAGCAGCTGGTCATCGATTAATTTCTGCTCAAGTAGGGCCCCTGGGCTGGCTACAGGCCGTCCCGGTTGAGCCTATCGAAGCATATCCCCCGCGTAACCAATTAATTACTGCTGCGGGCAAGATGCTTCGCGCTGCATGACGGCCTAATTACTAACTAATTAAATAATTTCTATCACTAATTATTTTATGCTGACCAAGACCTTCGGCTCGGCTGTGCAAGGTGTTAATGCCTACACCATCATTATTGAAGTAGTGGTGTCGGCCGGGACTGGCTTTAACGTGGTGGGCTTGCCGGATAATGCCATCAAGGAGAGCCAGCAGCGGATTGAGGCGGCGCTAAAGTTCCGCGGCTACCGGATGCCGCGCACCAAAACGGTGGTGAACATGGCCCCGGCTGACATCCGCAAAGAGGGCGCGGCCTACGACTTGCCCATTGCGCTGGGCATTCTGCACGCCTCGCAACAGCTGAACACCGAGCGGCTGGGCGACTACGTCATCATGGGCGAAATGTCGCTCGATGGCGAACTGCGGCCCATCAAGGGCGTGCTGCCAATTGCCATTCAGGCCCGCAAGGAAGGCTTCAAGGGCATCATCCTGCCCAAGGAAAACGCCGAGGAAGCGGCCATCGTCAACAACCTCGACGTGCTGGCGGTGGGCAGCATGCAAGAGGCCATCGACTTTCTGGAAGGCCGCGCTGACGTGAAGCCCACGGTGGTCGACACACGCGACCTATTCCAGCACGCGGTGAACAAGTACACCGCTGACTTTGCCGACGTGCAGGGCCAGGAAAATATCAAGCGGGCCCTGGAAATTGCTGTCAATTATCAAAGTAGATGAGAACTTGCCAAAGTAAATGAGAATCTGCCAAAGAAGATAAGAAACCTCTGCTTGCCACTGATGCTCACTTCAGCCTTTAACATTGGTCCCTTCCCAGATGTAGGAGGGCTCTACCAATTGGTCTATTTAGGGGCTTTGGAGCAACAAGGCACTGCACCACGAGAGAAGTCCGTGCTGGCTTACTTCCGTGGGACGGATTGGAAACAAAGCCCTAGCCAGCCTTTTGAAGACTACATAGTAAGAAAGCTAAATATCCACCAAGGAATTAGTTTGCAGGTCGGCTCCTTATGGCAATCAGACGGATCCCAAGCAGCCTCGAGTAGGGTTTGCCTCAAAGAAACCCGAACGTTCACGCTCGGTCCGGGCGTGCTGTCCCCCCGTACTTTGTTGGGCATCCTACCAACCTTGGTTTCCTCGCCACCTGCACTTCTCTCCAATTTTCTATCTAATCCGCTACTAGCAGTCATCCAAGGAACGCCTTTCGTTACGGTTCAACACAGCGAAACCACCATCCTAATCCCCTGCTTGGAGCTGGCACGGGCTTTTTATTTTTGGGCGGGCCCAAGGATAGTAGATTTCTTTTTTTACCCCGGCCACGTCCAAGACCTGTGCCAACCCGTGGTTCCCCCCACTCTGCGAAACCGTAAGTCGGCCCGCCTGTTGTTGCGCAGCCGCAACGCGAAGCCCGCTCTTTTCGATTTACCCCGTCACTTTACTAAGGAACAAGTGGCGGTGTTGGCGGAGTTGTTGTTTAATCCCAGCTTCAACAAGTCGTTCACGCAAGTGCAGGCAAAACTGCTGACCCAGTGGGCCCGTTCACCCAGAGCCCATTTGTGGTTAGAGTTGATCCTTGAGAAAGGCGTTACCGTCAAGGCCAACGGCATTAGCTTCAAAGAAGGTGACGACTCGTACTTCTGGGTCACTTCCTTATTTAAGCGAAGCAACTATTTTTGCTTCAATAAGTTAAAGTACACGTCGCTTGACGATCACCGGCCAGGGCGTACACGGGCCACGGCCGACTTCCACGCGGAGTTGGACCGCCATCGCTTGCGGGCCCACATAAAACTGAATGCACCACTGGCCCCCGTGCAGGACTCCAGCCAAGCGGGCAGCAGCTTGTACGGTACGCCAGAAGTCGCCTTGCTCACCGACGACGAAGTCGCCCTTCCCAGCATTGAACGCACGGCAAAAGTATTACAGGAGACGGTTACAGAGTCCACCTACCGCCACGTTTACGGTCGGCCAACCGTGCTGAGCGAAAGGGGCGGCGGGCGTGATTTAGACGTTGCCAAAGCATTTTTTCACCTGGAGCAAGACAAGGTTACTTACGCTTGGTACTTCCGGGCCATCGTGGCGGAGTTGCGGCGTAACTATTCGGTTCGGTGCCTGGAGGTCAACAACGCGGCCCGTGCGTTCGACCCGGGAGTTTGCGTGTTGCGGTTTCTTACAAGGCCTCCTTACCGGGTGGCCATTGCCGAGGTATTGCACCAACGCCGGTACTATTATTTTTTTCAGGTGTTGGCCAGTCAAAGCAGGAGGTGGGCTTTCCTGTTCACCGCCAACAACCAAGTGGCCTTGTCTGCTGATCAAATCAATGGTTTAATGCTAGCCATTAGTAAGTCCAAAGATGATTGGGTGTTGGCCAAAAAGAAATATTTGGAACGCCTAAGTAGGTGGTTCGATGATGCTTTAACTATTATTCCCCACAACCGCAAAGGAATTGTATCAGACGTGAAACGCTGTAAAGACGATATGCAGAACCAATTTCGGATTAAGCGCAGGTAAAATGTTAACTCCGTTTGGTTTGGTATAGCTAGATCGCTTTAAACTCACATACGTCCGCACCATGCCACCGAGAACCTACCTACCGTAATCTTAAGATCAATCAAATTGTAAAAGGAAAACGCCGCTAACAAGTTCTCTCAGACATGCGGTGAAGAAGTGAGTTCGGAATAATTGTTTCCCCCGTGATAGGCCAGACTCTCCCACGGGGCCTGGTCTATGTTCGTTTTTAGTACGCCCATCCTTTACCAGCGTTTCGAACAACCATGTCTACTGAAGCATCGGCCGAGGAGCTACCCAGCACCCCTCTTATCCCCCTTTCATCAGCTGAGAACCCTACCGCGTCGCCTTCCTCCGGCGGGACTGCACCCGATGCTTTCGCGGGCCCTGCACGTTTCGTGGCGAAAGAACGTGAGGTCCCGGTCAACCCCAAGTTTGAGAAGAAGTTCAGCAAGTACCTCGAACGGACAGAAAAAGGAATAGAAAAACTAACAGACCGCCAATCTATTTCAGGCCAAGAGTTTGACAAACAAATTGTGGCGCTTGCTGGCGGTGGGTTGGCCTTGACCATCACCTTGTCAAAGGATTTCTTGGCTCAAGGCGCTGACCTCGTCGGGTTTCTCTTTGCAAGTTGGGGATGTTTCTTGCTGGCTTTAACTGCCAACCTCATTTCCCACAGAACTTCCACGGAGCATTATAACCTAATGATTCAACGGCAGCAGCATTATTTGGATTGCGCTGAAAATGACAATAGTGATATTGACGAAGAACTGGACGAAACGTTGGGAAAGCGCATTAACTATCGGACCAAGTGGGTAAACGGCCTCAACTTGGGAGCGCTAATTGGTTGTTTGCTTGGTATCGTCTTCTTCATTATCTTTACTTTTTACAATAAAGACCATGCCGATGCACGACCAAGACCCGTCCCAGCCAAGGCCATTGCCGACCCACGCTCCCGACCTTATCAAAGGCCTGCCGGCAACCACGGTGCAACTAAGCCCGCCCCGCCCACCGCAGGCACCCGTTACGATAGTGCCGGCGGCGCTACAGGAGACGAAGTAAAAAAGTAGCTTTCTCAATAAATTTACCCCCGCCCCATGAGCGAGCAAGCCCCTGCCGATGGACCGGTCCGTGGTGTGATCAAACCGCCTCATACCGAACAACTCAGCCTTCCTCCCACGGGGAATATGATTAATCCGGCACGTCCACCAAAACTGACGCCGCCGGTAGACGCTGCTGCCAAAAAATGAGTTTGTTATTTTTTGGTTATCCAATACCTTGTTATTTAGCCCAATACTTTTACACTAATCATTTTTACTTATGAACCTTGACATGTTAAATCAATTAGGAGGGCTCATCCGCCCCATTTCTGTGACTATGCCGTTGGGAGAACAAGCCAGCCTAACCCCAACAAACATCATGGTGAGCCCTCCGCGCCCACCGAAACCGCCGGTTCTCACAAACGACGGGAAAAAGTAAACACTGCAACAACAAGGTTGTAAAGTGGTGTATCTCACCAGTCCTACAGGCGGGTCAAAGGATGTGCTGTGGCAAGGGCCTTCCCGGCGGGTAATTCGCTTGTGCTTACGGCCCCGCCACTTGGGTTAGCCGTCTTACCAAAAAACTAAAGCCCAACAACAATGCTGGGCTTTTTTTATGTTCGCGAGCGGTGGACGAGCGAAAAAATGCGGGGGCAGGCTATTAGCCATTGCCCAACTATTGTACGGAGTTCTCAGCCTTTAGCTGAGTAGCCGCTGCCTTCTCGGCTTGGGCTTCCAGCGGCTCGCTGACGATGTCCAGCTGTGCAGAGGGGCCGTGGTCTGAAAAGGGCCGCGTGTAGACCGCTCGGGTTTGCTTGCCCTGCCAGATGACGCCATCTAGGCGGTAGCGTTCACCGGCCCCGAAAAGATACTCCGCTTCTTTCTTGAATAAATCGCGGTTGACGCCGTAAGTCGTCGTCGTAAAGTACGCGAACTTGCCGTCGATAAAATAATAGCTGGTGGTGAGTTGTTGGGCGTGCTTCCCAAACCAACCGTCGCCTTGTGCGGATTGGCCGGAAGGATAGTAATAAGACTTCATCCCCAAGGCATTGCTGCCCCGCGCCTTTAGGCCAGGAAAGGCAGCCAGTGGCTCACCGAAGTGGTGGCCCGGGATGCCGTTGAGCGAATCCACTTTCATTGGTGCTGTCCGCTTGGCTGGGGCAATGCGGGACGGCGCAGTGGTTGCCGCGGAATCGTTGGCAGTGGGAGCAGACTGGGAGCAACTGCTCAGCAGCAGCCCGGTTAAAATCGCCCGTAGGGGCAGCGAGGAGAAGTGGTACACGGAAGCACGAAAGCGAAGGGTGATAAAAAATCAATGACGAAACAACCGACTGCTTGGCGCAAAAAGTGCTGGCAGGCGCTGACAACGGACGGGTGCACGAGCGGCGCGGCAACCAAGCGGACCAGGCCCGGTAAAACGTTGGCTTGGGAGCAGGCCGTGCTTGGCAGCAGTGGCAAGCCTGGGTTCGCTATGCCTTAAGCAACCAGCCCCCTGCAATTCGTCCGCGCTCAACAGGGCAATACCGGCCAACTACTGCACAGCTGGGCGCTTTGCCAGAGGCAGTAGATCCAGTGACGTTTGCGCGGGTATGGGCACGCACGATTCGGGGTAGCGTTCCAATAACTGCGTCAGGGCCCGGTTCACCAACGCCGATTTGCTTTCGCGCCGCCAAAAACTTGCGCGGCTCAGGCTTTCAAGCACGTCCGTGCAAAAGGTGTACGTTTGTTTCTTCTCGCGGCGCTGCCCCGCTTGGGGCGGCAACGGAACCGCTGCCGCCCCAAGCGGGGCAGCGGTGGATGCAGGGGGCAACGGGGCCAGCGGGGCGGAAAAGGGGTGTTGGTCCTCAAAATAACGGGCCAAATCCGTCAGCCCTTCGGACGTTGCGGTCGCTTGGTTTGCGTCGAGTTGCAGCAGGGGCTGAAGGTGCTTAAAAGCCTGGTGCCATTGCGGCCACGTCAGGGCCGGGTAGTACGGACGCAGTACCTGGCGGGCGCTGAGCAGGGCTTGCGTGAGTTGAGCAGGGGAAGCTTGTGCACAAGGAATCAGGGGCAAGTCGGGAGCAAGGGGTGAGTCCATCCAAGGCGCGATTGGTAAGTCCTGGGTGACCTGCCAAGGGCCATCCCACCGGGCGAAGATAGGAATAATGAAGCAAATAATGACAAATGTGTCATTGTTAGCGATTCGGCTAAGCCGGACTTTGCTGGCCGAATGCCGTCCCCCCTTTTTGATGCTTCTCTTCTGGAATCGGAAGTTGTGTACCGCTTGCAGCGACTACGCCGCGAGCGGGGGTACACCTTGTCAGAAGTGTACGATGCGACCGGCATCCACATCGCCCGGTTAGAAGCCAGTAAGGCAAATATGACGGTGACCACCTTGGCGACATTGTGCCGACACTACGAGGTTTCCTTGGCTGATTTTTTCCGCGGCTTATAACGCATCGGCTGTTACGCTAAGCAACGAGAGTGGGGGAAATTTTCGCAGCAAGTACACGAGTGCTTCAAGAATCAAAGCACGCTGCAAATTTGTAGCATAACCCCCGTTTGAAAAATCAATTTGCTTTTTGTAAGCAGTTTGAACTAAGACTCTAAAGCCAATTGTTTTATATGCTCACCAACTATTTGCACGGCTATGCCTAAAGCACCCGAACCCAAAAAAACCATTTACCGCAATTCGGATAACGGTCAAATTGTAAAAAAGGAATATGCTGAAAAGCATCCAAAAACCACGGAAAAGGAGCGGGTTAAAAAATAATGTTACCTTTCTTACAATAGGCCAGCCTTTATAAAAGACTGGCCTATTTTTTTAGCGTTTTAGCTGCTATAACTAATGCCTTTAAAAGCAATGTTTATTAAAGCACACATTTGAGAGCATAGTACCTATCGTTAGCTAGTAAATAACTATCTACCTATTTAAAGCAAAATAGCCCAGCTACTAACAGCTGGACTATTTTGCTTTAAATAAGCATGTTATCAGATAGCAGGAACGGTCACACTATTTATTGCGGAATAACGAAGTAGGGTCGCTACATCTCCACCTTTATTATTCCAAATGCAAGCTTTGGATTTCCAATAAAAATGGTGTACTACCAGTTTCTTGCTCGATACGGTACGCTGGTAAGCACCATTGCCGCTACCACTGCCGGTATGCAGACGCACATATTCTCCAGCTTTGACTTCCTGTGGTGGAAAAGCAAAAATGTGCCGAAATTCGTTAGTCACTACATCGGACGGGCCAAAAGTGCGGTCAATAACCGCATAATCGCGCAAGTTTACGTCTGCATAGGCATGCAAACGAACGTATTCTTCTTCCGGCTTATTACTATTGACGACTGAAAGCAATTTCAAATCCATAAGAATTGGCAATGGTGGTAAGACATTAAAACCCAACGATCACTTAAGCAAGTTACCTGTCACGAGTAATGGCCACAAGCAATATAGTCTTTGCAGTAGGCGTAGCAAGAAGATTATTGAAGAATAATGACGCGCGTACTCAGAACGTTTCGATCTGGTAAGGCACCGCGTATTGTTGAAAAAGCTTCTGCCGAAATTCGTACATAGTAGCGCACGTTTTCATCAGGTCCACCGCTTCGTCCCGAAACTGCTCAAGCTTGGCTTGCCCTTCGGGCGTTAAGTACTGGAAAAGCTTGTGTGGGCGTACCCCGTTGGTGAAGGCGGGGTTTACGGCCCGTAGCGCCGGCAACACCTCTTTCGAAAAGCGGCCGTAAATGATCTCGCACAACCAAGTCCCGACAACCGACGGCTTGATGAACTGCGCCGGATCAAAATCCAACCCCGACAGGCGTTTTAGCTCCGAGAAAAACGGAATGCTGTTGGGAAACAACGGCGCGTAGGGCAGTCGATTGGCCGAAACGATGGCATTGATTTCGCCGATCGTTATCTTGAATCCGCTGCGCAACTCGATTACCTCCTGCTCCCTTTTGAGCCGAACTTGCTTCGCCGTTTTCGCCAGGTAATCCGCGCCTTGAATGAGCATCTGGCCCAAAAGCGCTTGTTGCTCTTGGGACTTTTTGGATACTTCCGCTTTCGGCTTGGGCGAAACGACCACAGGCGGTTGCACCGGCTCAGCTGGGCTTTCAGTATAATTTTTCATAAATAGCTTGGGTTAGGTATACCTTGGGTTAAATGTACATGGCGGTTTTAAGCGGTTGCATGATTGTTTCTACCCGTTCCCCTCCTTCGAAGGCAGCGCCGAAGTAGTGCACGCAGTCGCTGGCGGCGGGGGAATGCTTCCGGGCCAACGCCCAGGCGGACCGGCTCTTTGGCATGGCATGGGCGCACTGCGCATACACGATGCTGGGGTGCACGTGGTTATCGGCCGCAAACTGCTCCACGTAGCCCGCATCGTGGATGTAGCGCTTGATTTGCTCCACTTTGTCCAGCGAAAACAAGTACTCGCGCGCGAACGTGTTGGCCTCGTGCTCCCGCGCTTGGACCGACAGCTGCGTGTTCTCGTCGTCGCTGATGTGGTACTGGTTCTCTCGTATCTCGTCCCAGTCAAACAAGACGTGGGCCAATTCGTGGAACAGCGCAAACCACAACGTTGGGTAAAACCCCACGTAGTCGGTGATGACGATGCACGGCTTGCCGTTCTGATTAAAGGTGGCGCCGCGAAGCTGGAGCGTCGGGAGCGACTGCTGAAGCACCACGGTGACACCGACGCGGTGAAGCAGGCCGATTACCTCAGGCAAGCCGCGCTGCACGTTGGTTGTGTACCAGCGCAGGCGAGGGAACAGTTTGATCAGTGCCTCTCGGTCGTAAGCGTACGGATTGTCTATCTCGGCAAAACACGCCTGGGCGGCTTTGATCCAGATAGCGCGCGTAAGTCCATTTTTTGGTTCGAACGAGCCCACGCAGAACGCCACGTCAACGGCAGGTTTGCGGTATTCGAGAATGGATTTCAGCCCGAGCCGAGCCGTCAGCCGTTTTTCAATGTGTTCAAAGTCAGTGATGTTATCAATCCATTTGGCTTTCCGAAGCACGGCCAAATCAAAATTCTCCTTGATGAACTCTACTTTCTTGGCGGAGATCGTTGCCGTAGGGAAGTTCTTTTCAATCGCCTCCAGGTACAGGTTAACCACTTGTTCGCGCGGCACTTGCAAAAAGTTGGCGACCTTGCTCAGAATGGTAATATCCACTGTCTTCTGGGTACCGTTCAGAATGCCGTTCAAGGCGCGGAGCTGCACGCCCAAGATGTTGCAAGCAACGGTTAGGGAGATGCCAAGCGCCTGCGTCTTTCGCTCGAAAAGTTCGCGGAGGGTGTTAGACGGGAATAGGCCGCCCAACAAGGAATCGATGTCCTTGTATTTATCGTCCATGGTTGCCCGGTGCAAGAATAAAATGCAGTATTACATTGGCAAATGTACGGCACCTGGAGGCTCCTGGTACGCTTTTGCAGAAAAAAAATGCAGCAGTGCATCAAAAAAAACCACTCCTAAATTTTTCTTAGCAACCGCACCAATGATGTGCTTTTGTAGGTCCTGGCGCCTTGGCAACACTAAATAAAGCTTTTGCTAGGTTGCTTGCGTGCGGTGGCTTTCCGAAGCTGGGCGCAGGCCTTCGGCTTTGAAAGCGTCAGCGCATTTGCGCCGTTTGTCCGGCGCCTGCGTGCTCCTTTTTTATGCTTCTGTGCTCGGAAGCGTATGCTTTGCTTCGGTGCGTCTGGCCTAAGACTCCTCCAGTGCCAAGCAAATGCCTTGGGTTATAAAGCTTGCGGCTGTGCGCAGAACCGAAGCGTTTTGGCTGCTAATGTCACGCATCCTCTTCTTTTTGCAACGGCAATGGCAATAAACTGCCTTTGCAGCGTCCCAGCAAGCACAGTTGGGTATACTTGCATTTAATCTTCGATGGGTGCTTGTCACAATTTCTACCAAAGTGTCCTGCGAAGGGCGAAAACACTATTCTACCTTTCTCAACCGGATAACTCCTCTTGATGCATGAAAACAATTCATAAGCTTGCAGTAATCGGCGCCCTGTGCTGGGGCAGCGTACCGGGCGTAGCCCACGCGCAAACCAGCTTCAGCCTAGTCCCACAAATTGGCCTAAGTCTCACCACCGCTCGGTACGAGGACGCTTCCCAACCCAGTGGCGCGATCGACATCGCCTACCGCCGCGGGCTGACGGCCGGTGTATTGGCAAGCCTTCAGCACCAGCGCGTTTCGCTGCAAGTGGGGGCGCAGTTCGCAGCGCGGGGCTTCACGTTGAACGAAACGTACGCGACGCCCTCTTCCGCAGGTCCTCTAGCCACCAATTACCACCAGCAATACCGCTTCAACTATTTGGATTTTCCCCTAACGGTTGCGTTTTCTCAACACCCGGACGGGCAAGGGGCGCAAGTATTCGGGGGTGGTTACGTAGCGGTCTTACTCGGTGGCCAGGTTAAGTACGATAACTCCTTTGAAACCCTCAACGGCCCGGTGAATTTCCAAAGCGAAAGCCAAGTCCGGGCGGGAGACAGCCCAAGCATTCTTCAAGGCGACTTCTACACCAAGCGCGTTGACGCGGGGGTGAAAGCAGGGGTGGGTTACCGGTGGCACAGCCTGCTACTGCGTGGATCCTATCAAATTGGGTTGGTTAATTTGGGCACCGTGCAGCAAAATAATCCCCTACCCGCACCGAAGTACTATAACCGCAGCTTTGACATTAGCTTGGGTTATTACCTTTTTTAGAGAGCCTCGTTCGTTAAGAGCCTGTTAAAATTCACAAGTAACTGTTAGACAAAAAGAAACCAGCCAGGTTACCGTATTTTTTCATTCGACCAAAGATGTACGAAACAGACCTGACTGATTTCCAGTGGCAAGTTATTCAAGAAATATTGCCTGATACGCGCCGTCGCAAGCATTCGCTACGCCTAATTGTCAATGCGTTGCTTTACCTGACCAAGAGCGGCTGTCAGTGGCGGCTGTTGCCGCGCGAGTTTCCGGCCTTTCCCCTGGTCTACTACTATTTCCGACGCTGGCAGGCCGACGGGCGCTGGGCGGCGCTCAATCAGGCCCTGGTGCGCCGCCACCGCCAGCGCGCGGCCCCCTCGCGGCAGCCCAACCCGCGCGTGGCCGTGCTCGATGCGCAATCCATCAAATGCAGTGAGCGGGGCGTGTTGGACCAGGGCTTTGACGGCCACAAAAAAATCCAGGGCCGCAAGCATCAGCTCGTCGTTGACACCGACGGCCTGCTGCTGGCCGCTCATGTCGAGCCGGCCCACGAAAACGACCGGGTGGGCGGCAAGGCGGCCCTGCAAAAGCTGGCCCAGCAGCGCTATGAGCGTCCTGGCCGATGCCGGTTACCACGGCGCCTAGCCCAGTGGACCCGGGAGCACTGCGGCTGGCGACTGGAAACAGCCCCCGGCCTGACGGGCAGTGCCCGCTTTACGCCCGTGCCCACCCGCTGGGTCGTCGAGCGCACCATCAGCTGGTTACAATGGGACCGACGCTTGAGTCGCGACTACGAATGCGAAAGCGCCGCCGCCGAAGCAACCATCTTCCTAGCCAGCATTCGACACCTTATCCGTAAATTTTAACAGGTTCTAAGTAGTCCACTTTTCCTCCAAAATCCACCTTTTTCCTTCTCTACCCCCTATGAAACACAAATACCTAGTTCTCTTACTTTTACTTTTGTTAATGCACTGCACCGGACAGGTGTTTGCGCAAACATTCGTAGATCCGTACAAGTTCCCCAGTGGGCCACCCAGCACTTTCTTGATTAATCAAATTGCGGGTGGAGATGCAAGTCGGTCTGTTCCTAAGCCGGCTTCAGGCGCAACGAGTAACTACAATTACGAATACCACTTGTACCGGAAAATTGCGACCAGTTCCGTTGGGTATGTGAATATTTTCGTTGGTACAAGCCCTACTAGCTTGGCTGGTGGCAGCCTTATTCCCAATGTAAATACCGCAACGTTATCGTGGCAACCAATCTACACCAACTCAGGTGCTCCTGTCAACGAAATGATAACGGTGACCGGCTCCCTCGCGCTTACTGATGCCCAGGCTGGTAGCAACACGGGATTTTATGCCGTTTATTACAACTCCGGTACCAACCCGGCGCAAAAAGTTGAGGTTACTCCCCCCGTCATCCTAGGGCCACCCCCTACTACCCCTACCGCCCCTACCCCGACCCCAGGCGTCGCATATATTGCTTCCGTCACACCTAATAGCGGCATGGTAAATGGAAAATATGCACTCACTTTCAGCATAGTCAATGGAGATGACTTCAATTACATATTTTCGTTTCTGGGAGCTCAGTTTGGCATATCAACTACTACTGCAGGCAGTTATGGACCTACATATAAAGGAGGCGCATTAGTAACCGGTAATACTCCAGGAACTTACGACATAATAGGGTTTGTAAGAGGTCGAACGGTCACAATTCCATTTACTGTTTACAAGCCGCCCATTACTAATTATATTCCGTGTGGTACCGGTACAGAAATATGCACTACTAATCAATGTGTTGCTTACAATACACAGCCAAGCCCAATACAAGGCCGCATTCTAGCGGATACTGGTTCTGATGATTATAAAGATTATGTTCAAGTATACGGAACACCTTCAGATCCACCAGTTTTTGCTAATGGGATAGAATATGAGTGGGTCCAGTGGCAAAAAAGCACTGATAACAGCAACTGGTCGGATATTGACGGAGCTACCCAAGCTAATTACACCCCCGGCCCAATTACCGTAACAACTTATTTCCGGCGCATATCAACACACTTACGCACACCTACTTTTGCTCCGAATTACCGGGAATACTGGTATACCAGTAACACGGTTACTTTAACTGCTGGAGCGGCGACTCCCGTGCCCGTGCAATCCACATACGCCACGTGCAGCGCCACATCCCCTGCGACCGTTGCCATCAACCCCGCTGCAAACGCTGCTTCTTACAACTGGTACGCAGCTGATCCTGCCGTCAGCATAAACGGCCAAGGACGTAGTCTTAGTAATACCGCTGCCCGGAGCGTCCAAGTTACCCTCCCAAGCAATGCTACCGCAGGCACGCAGTACGCCATCTACGCCAGCGCCAACAATTCGTGCGGCAAGTCGCCTGATGCGACCCTTTACGTTACCATCTCGAACGGCGCTGCTGTCGGTACTCCGTCCGGAGCCGTATGGCTTCGAACCGGTAGCGGTTGTCCTTACCTTTACAACCTGAGAATGTCTACTGTATCGGGCGCTACCTCTTATTCCGCGGTGGACAGCAACGGCTCTAGCGCGAACGGCACCGTCGACCAAGCAACTCAAAAGGTTACGTTTGCTTTGTACGAGGCAGGCCCCCAGACGGGCATCACGGCCACGGTAACGGCCACGGGTCCGTGCGGCAGCGCTTCCTACACCACTGCCCCTGCCACCTTGGCTGGAGTAACAGGCGGTAAAGCGTGTCCATCCGCTCAAACGGCGCAACAGGCCATTTACCCCAACCCTGCCACTTCCCAGTTGAATATCGCCACGGACGGCCAAGCAGCCCGGGTGACGTTTTACGACGCGGCGGGCACCCCACGGAAGACCTTGCAACTTCGGGAAGGTGCGGCGCTAAATGCCGTAAACGTTCGGGACCTGCCCACGGGCCTTTACCACGTGCAGGTACTGATCGACGGGCAAACCCCCATTGACAAACAGGTGTTGATTCAACCCTAGCAACAGCCGCAGGCGGATCAGGTCTGTCCCCAACGCTTGAAAGCAGAACTTCCCCCAACTACCCAGCAATCACGCCGGGCAGCTGGGGGAAGTTCTCTTTGTTGCTCATGCTACTTGATTGCCGTAAAGATTTGTACGATCGTTGCTTTCGTGCCATCACTTTGCAGGCGAACGGTGGTAAGCTTCAAGGAGCTGGCCGTGAGTTCGTTAACGGTAGCCGTGTAATTATCCCCAGTATACGAGATACTTAGCTGCGTGTCATTGTTCGCAAAAGCCCAGGTGCCCAGTTGCGTTTGCGCATCCCGCGAATCGCACTTAGTAGCCCCCTCGTCGACCACGTAAGTACTGGGATCTGCAAACTGCACGTAATCGTCGAGCTTACAAGGCGCTGAGAGCGCGGTAAGGTCTATCGTCGGTTGGCCAGGACCGGCAATGGTGGCGCTGCTCACGCGCCATTTTTGTGCGGTCAGCAGTTGCGTTGGCGTTAGCGGTTGCGGATCATCGCCTTTTTTGCTACAAGCAACAATTGCACTAACTGCTACGAGCGCAGTGAAGAGTAAACTAATTTTCATAGCTGGTTTTATGCAAAGATTAAAACATCAAGAAATTACAGAAAATCCTGCACACGGCAGGTAACTCGCAAGTGATTTTAGCAGCTGATAGCCATTGAAAGCAACCCTTGTGTGCGATAAGCGTCGTGACTCGTTTTCATGAAACGATCATATAGCCCACTCCTTAGTTCACGGCTTTGTAAACAAGGGAAGTAGTTTCCTCGATCCCATTGTTTTGTTGCACGCTGTGCATCTTTAAGGAAACAGCTGTCAATTGATCGACCGTGTAATTGGTCGAGAAGCCGTCGTAGGTGATGGTCAATTGCGTCCCAAAATTACCTAGGAACCATAACCCCGGTTGTTCTTGTGGATCCGATGGATCGCACTTGGTTGGTCCTTCGTTGTAAGCATAGACATTGCTTGCATTAAACTGCTGAAAATCATCCTTGTTGCAAGGAAGCAGCAACGCGTAATTATCCAAGGGGGTAAAGCCCGGCAAGTTAATAAGCGAAGAATTGCTGATTAACTTCCATTTGGTGCCACTCAAAAGGTTGTCGGGTGTAGACAGTTGGAGGCCATCTTTTTTGCAGCCAGCCGTTGCACTAGCCAAGGCAAAGGCTAGCACTAGTAAATCTTTTCTCATCGTAAAAACACTAAATGGTCGGGAAAGAATGGGTACGCGTAAAGTAACGTAATCTTTACAGTGTACCGATCTGGTGATTGGCTTGCCTATGTTGTTGAGTGCTAGGGCAGCGAATTCCTAATCTACGGTGGTCGGCGCAAAAGCCAATGGGCTGAGGTGGGCTGGAAGAAATAACGGAGTTCAAGCGGGGGCCAGCAAGCGGGGCCAGCAAGAAGTGCAGCTGCTAGGCAAGGTATCGGTCCCCAAGTATTCGGCCAGTCCAAACAGGCTTTTTTCAGGGTAGAACGCAGGCCCTACGGGGCAGCAGCTCGGCGCTGCGCGTACGCCAGTCGGACACAGCCCGGTTGTTTTTAGGGAGATTGTCGGCCCAGCCAAAGCGGGCTATTGCTTGGGTTCGTCCGTTGCAGACAAGACGCCTCACGTGTGGGCTATGCCGACTTCCGGGGAACCGGCCGCCGTTCCACGCACGCACTCGGCATTGAAAGCGCGCTTGCTTTCAGGCGTGTAACGGGCATAGGCAGTCTACTAGCATTTAGCTTTTCATTAGGTCCTACTGCGATGAAATGACAGTAATTTAAAGTATCGTTTTTAGCTATATTTTTTAGTATTTTTTATCATAATATGTTGTTTTTCTTTATGTTATGGTGTATATTTACATACTAACATAATCCACCCTATAGAGGTGGTCCCGCAAAAAAAGCTGTTCAACTTTATCTTTGCGCCCCCGTGAAGTCGTTTACCCGCACCCAAGGCCAGCCCACCCACCACTACGCGCTAGCGCAGCTGTTCGGCTCTTCGCTGCTTAACGGCATCGTCAAGGACGATTACGAAAGCAAGCTCCAAGCCTTGTTTGCCTACTGCGGACTGGAGGTTCCCAACTGGTCGATTGCGAACGCACTCGCTGCTGCTTACGCGCACCTGAGCCGTCATTACCGCTGCGAATACGTTTACAAAAACGAGATCGCCAACCAGTTGCTGTTGGCTCGCCACCGGCATAATTCCGCCACGCTGTTGCGCGAATTGCCCTCCGACCGGTCCATCGCCGACATCGTCATCGTCAACGGTATCACCGCCGCGTACGAAATCAAAACCGAGCTGGACAACTTCGATCGGCTCGCCAACCAAGCGGCCGACTACTTAAAGCTCTACGACTGCTTGTATGTTGTTACCCACGAAGCCGCCGTTCCTTCCCTGAAGCAGCGCCTGCCCCCTGGGGTTGGGCTGCTCGTGCTCAGCGAATCGATGCACCTGGACGAAGTTCGGGCCGCGGAAGTTCGGGACGACCTTTTCGATGCCAGCAAAGCGGTGTTGACCTTGCGGCAAAGCGAATTGGTCGCTGCGTACGAGCAGCTGGTCGGCAAACTTCCCCCCATGGGCACGGCTTCCATCCTGTCGTATTGCCACAGCTTTTATCACGCGCTTAGCAAGCAAGAAGCCAGGAACGTGTTTTACGAAGCGCTCAAAAGTCGACGGCCGGCGGCGCACCAATACCAGTTGCTGCTCGATTGTGAGAAGTCGCTGAAAATGTCGTTCTTGGGACGGGATCTACCCAAAAAGCTCTGTCGCACCGTCCGAACACGCCTTGGCTTAGACCCGGCGTAATTTCCCCTCCCGCCCGTGTACTTTCCCTACTTGCGCGCAAAAGAGTTTGAGTTGAAAACAATACTTGGGCTGCCGCCGCACGTCTTCGAGCGGGCCCTGCCTATTGTCGAGCCCATCAACCTGAACAAACTCAAGCTCTACAAACAGATCGCTGTTGAGAACCGGCCGCTGATCTTGGTCACCAACCCCACGCAGGGTAAAGACCGTCCTTCCGGCAGCGAGGTACAAAAGTTTTTGGTGGAGGAAGCCTTGGCCAGCCACAACCACCTGATTTTGGCGCACGTCATCACCAACAAATTGCATGTTGGTGCCGTGCAGTCCTTTCTCACGGCGAACCCATTTCACGGCAAAGCACTCATCTTTCAGCACTTGCCCCTGCTGACCGATTTGCACACCATCGACCAACTGCTCAGAAAGCACAGCGAGGTCAAATACATTGTCTTTGACCTTTCCTATGCGCACGAGTTATTGAGCAGCCCGGTGGCGTGGCACCCGGGCAAAGTCTTGATCCAGGATGGATTCCAGGCCGAAGACCGCAACAGCGAATACCCGCCCAAAAGCAAGTTTGCTTCGCCCTTTGCCACTTGGAGCAAATCCGGTTTTGCCGGCTACGGCGACTATTTGATCAACGGGCGCAAATACACCGACGGGGGCGGCCGCGTCAAGGTGGTGGCCCTTCACCTAACCGAGCCGCCCGTTGGCAGTGAAGTGGTCATGCACCACTTCAAATCAACTTCTTTGGCGGACGTAAGCGGCCTGGCCCCAACAAAATTTAAAGAAGCGTGTGCCGCTTTGGTGACCGCGCCTGCCACCAGTAAGATGAAACCTACGAGCGGGTTGTCCATGTACGCCAATTGGCACCTCAAGGACTTTTTTCCTCAATTGGGGGCGGCAAAGCAGGCTTCCATGCAGCACCACATCGAGGTAATGGCCAAGCTTGTACCTTAAACTTGCCGTTGCCGTTTGCAAGCACGATGTAGATTCGTCTTCCTTTTTACCGAAAGCACCGTTCAGTCACAAACCGTTTGCGCGAAGCAAACTATCGCCAGAAATCTCCGAACCGTCGATTTTTGTTGTTCATGTGCAGGTGTTCCCACACCACGCGGTGGTACCAGAAGGGCACCTCGGGCATATCGGCTAACAACGGCGTGCTGCTCACTTGGTTTTGTTTCGCCACGCGAACGAAACGGGTGGGCCACTCCGTAAGCAACCATTGGGCTTGCCGTACCACCCCGCCCCGCGCCCGTAACGGCAGCAATTCAAAGGGAAGGCGGCGCGTGCGCACGGCAGGGCATTCTTCGACCGGGCTCCACCCCGTCAGCGCGTCCACGGCCCGCTGGAGGGCCGTGCTGACGGGGCGCGCACTGATTAGGGTTCTGGCCAACCGGTGCAGCACGTCAAAATACTGGTGGGGGTAAAAGGCTTGTTGGTTCCAGCCTTCCCGCAAAATGCGCTCCCATTCGGCCTGCTCCCCGCAAACTACGGCGGGGGCGCACTCCGCGGGAACCGTGGCCAGGTCCAGCCCGCAACGGAAACAATGAGAGATGGGCGTATCGGGCAGGGCCGACTTGCGCCCCAGTTCCACCCGAAAGAAGGTAACGGGCTGCGTGCAGGCGGGGCACCTATCGTGGAGGTACACCCCGCAACGCGTGCAGACCTGGGCCAACGCTAGGCGCCAATGGGTCCGAAAATAAGGCGTGTCCCCGTCGGCTTTCAAGCAACTAGGGCAAAATAATAGGCCGCAATGGCGGTGGGTTCGGTGGTAAACGCCCAGCGGCAAGATCCATTTCGTACTGGTGTTGGCGTGGTGCTGCAAGTACAACCGGCCCTCGTAGCGGCGCAACGCCGTTTCGCGAATGCGGGCAAGCGGCGTGGTGGTGCGGCCCGCCAAGGTCTGGAGCACCAACTCGGGGGCGGCCATGTCCAGGTTACGGTTCCACAAGCTGCTGGTTGGGAACAGCAGCTTGCCGAACGTGTAGGTTTTCATCAAGTGGTCGTGCGCCAGGCGGGTGAGCCAACTCGAAAGCAGTTCGTCCGGGCGCGGGTGCGAGGCGCAGGGCAGGCGACCGGGCAGCGTCACGTACTGATGGGCAAGTGCTTGTGAAACTTCATGCGCTCCGAGGGCACCGTGTAATCCAATCGGTTGAGCAGGGCCAGGGTAATACACTCCGTCTTGCCTTGGATGGCCGCGATGGCAGCCCGCTTTAGCAATTTGGACAAATCCCCAATGGTTCCTTCGCTCATGCTCAACAGCTTGTAGGCAAGGGCTTCTTCGCTCAGGCCGGACGGCTTTCTCAGCGGCAATAACCGCTCGAAGCTCAGCAGCAGCCGCAGGTACTCCTCCCCCATCGTCCACCGGGGCAGGGCCACGGGCTCGAACCGGTTGGCCAGTTGTTCGTCGTGCTGAATGGCGTTGAATGCCGTTCGCAGCCCCGCACACACGAGCGGAATCATCAATTCGTTGGACAGGTACTTGAGCACGTTGAGGAAGAGCCGTTGCTTGGCCTGGTTGCCTGCCAGCACGTGCTGGATTTCGTCGATGACTAACAATTTGACTTCCAAGAGCCGGAGGATGTGCAGGACTTGCTGCTGTTTTTTGTCCACTCGGTCGGCCAAGCGATAAGGCGTGCCAACGCGGTCCAGAATCAAGTTGTAAAACCGGCGCTCGTCCGGCTCGGGCGGGGCCTGGATGTAGAACACCGGCCAAACCAGGCGGCCGTCCTCCTCGCGGTCAAACGGGACGTGCGCATCCGCAAATCGTTGCAGGATGAGCGATTTTCCGTTGTTCGTGTCGCCCACCACCAGCAAGTTGGGCATCCGGTGCGAGGCCGGGTGGTGCAACAAGTCGTCCATTTTCCCGGCGATGTGCCGGGCGCGGGTGTAGGGAATCCACTTGGTGGCCAGGACGGCCCGTTGCCGCTCGCGGTCGGGCAGTTCCAGCAGCTTCGCGATGTCAGGATGCAAATGAGGCGTCATACAGGTCGTCAAAAGGCAAGAGGGTGGGCCGCGCCCGGGGCGGGGGCAATGGGAAGGACCGGAGCATCGGTGCCGGGCACCGGCGGCGCAAGCCCCGGGCCGGACGTACCGCTCGAAAAAAAAGCGGCGGCGGCGCCTTCCGGCACGCCTTGCAGCATCCGGTTGGCTGTTTTGGTGACGCGCTTGGTTCGCTCCACGGCGGCCAGTTCCACCGCACGCATCGCATCGTAGGCGGCAAAAATGGTTCCTTCGTCGATGCGCTCCAGCCCTTTTAACCGGGCCTGCTCCACCGCTTGCCGGAACTCCCACACCGAAATAGCCGGATGGGACGTGTCGCGGTACGGAATGCGGTGGTACACCTTGGTGCCGGGCTCCAGGAAGTACAAGCAGCTGATGTCGCGGGGGTCGCGCTTGAAGGTAAACTTTTGCTTGAGCCGCCGCTTGCCGGAACCCGCCTCCAGGCTGTTGATGTACGGCTCGAGCACGTCGGCGTAGTAAAACACGTGGTCGATGAGTACGCCGTATTCCTGCACCGTGCGCTCCTCGCCCGGCATGAAGTCCAGCCAGACTTGCAGTTCGTCGTATAGGCGCTCGGGCAGCCCCCGGCCGGGTTGGCGGGGGCTGCCGAAGATGCCCTCCCGGTAGCGCTCGTACGGACTGGTTTTGAGCCCCTGGTGGACCCGTTTGTGGTAAACGTCCACGATGAACGTGGTCAGCCATTGTTCGAATTCGCGCAGCGTCAGCGCCGCCTTTTGTTCGGACGGGTAGTCCTTGCGGTCCCGCACGTTGGAAAAGGTGGTTCCGGGCAACGTGTGGACCTCTTGCATGAAGGTGCCCATCAGCCGCTCCACGTGCCCGCCCCAATGGGGCTTGCCCACCGGCCGCCACTCGATGCGGGTTTCGTACTTATCGCAGGCCCGTTGCAGCATGGTGCCCCGGAACTCCTTGGCGTTGTCGGCGTGCACCACACTGGGCACCCCCCAGCAGGGCCAGTCGCCCTGCACGTTCATGCGGCTCAACCACAGCTCCTTGGGCAGGATGGCATGGGCCATGCACAGGCCCGTGCCGACGGCCCCGGGCGGGTCGAAAGAAAGGTAAAACCCCACGACCATGCGCGAGAACACGTCAATGGCCATCGTTAACCAAGGGCGTCCCAGCGGCTCCCGGTACGCCTCGTCCACCAGGATGAGGTCCACGAGGGTGTGGTCGATTTGCACGACGGCAAGCGGAAAGTTGGCCCCGGGAAAGGCCCCCCGCAAGGGCTCGAACCGCTCCTTGGCAATTTTCTTGCTCCACCGCAGGCGCGTTTTCTCTTCTTCGGAGAGTTGCCGGATGCGGCGGCGCACGGTGTTGTCGCCCGGGGCCGGCAACCCGGCCTGCCGGCACTGCTGCCGGATTTCGAGGATGACTTTGGTGACGGGCAGCTTCTGCGGGGTCAGGTAATGCGTTTCGATGGCCTGCTGGATGACCGCGTCCAAGGCCGCGTCCAACCGGGCCTGGCCTTTTCCGCCGGTACGGGGCAGTTCCACCAAGGACCGCACCGAGCCGGTTTGGTCGTAGGCCCGCAGCCAGCGGTAAAGCGTGGACGGCACCAATTGGTGGGTACGGGCAACTTCCGTCAATAGCTGAAGGTCGCCGCGAGCGGCCAGGACGGGCTGCAAGATGGCCAGCTTGCGCTGGGCCTTGGCCCAGGCTGCTTCGGGGATGCTGAGCAAGTCGTCGTGGACCGGCACTTCCGGTGCGTCTGCCGGGGGCTGCAAGCCGCTGATGGGAATGCGCACGAGGGCGCCCGTGGCTTCGTACTCGCCCAGCACATAGTGCAGGTCCAGTACCCGCTGAATGCGCACGGGGTGGTCCTGGTAGCGGTACTGCTTACCGGGCAGAAAATCAATTTTGACCATGGTCGGGGAGGGAGAGGTGGCCATCAATGCTCCACACGGGGCTTCGCATGGTCAAGGGCTGAAACAAGTTACAGCCGATCTGCCCGCTGCTGACCAAGTGCCAAAGCACGGGCAATAATTCGGCCCGGCGGTCGGCGTCCTGGAAAGCGACGAGCAAGATTTCGGCGGGCGTGGACTCGTCGAGCTGGGCCATTGCTTCAAGCAGCAACTGCGCGTATTCCCGGCGCAGGGCCGAGGCGGGGGCCCGAAAACAGAGCAGAAATTTGACGTTGTCCAGGTAGGGGGTCTGAATTTCAGCCTCCGTGTAAAGGCGAAACTCCCACCCCTGGGCGGACGCGTAGCGCTTGGCCGCCCGAAACTTCGGTTTTAATTGGGCCCAGTGCGCCCGCAGGTCGGCCCGGTACTTGATTTCGGCCAGCACGCCCGGCTTTTCCCCAACGTAATGGATCAAAAAGTCCGGGGTGTAGCGGTGGGACCGCCCGTTCAGCACGTAGTCAATGGCAACTGGCTGCTCCACGTAACTCGTGATGTCCCGCTCAAATTCGAGCAGGCAGCAGAAATCGCGTTCCAAAGCGGATTCCAACTGAACGACCCGACCGTTTTTAACCGAAGGGTGAACCGCGCGAAGAGCGCTGTGGCTCTTCCCAATTTTTCGGGTGGGTTGCATAAAATTTCCTGTTGACTACCGCCAAACAACTAATCTTTCTCGCGCACTCTGGTCAGGATTCGCATTACCTTTGGGTAAACACGAACGCCGCGGTGCTAAAAATTATCATTTGGTGTGGCAATTTACAGGCGGCAGCAACCCGCAGCCGGGCGAAATCTCGCTGGCCCACAACGGCGTGCTGTTCCTCGACGAGTTGCCCGAGTTCAAGCGCTCGGTACTGGAGGTGATGCGCCAGCCGCTGGAAGAGCGCCGCGTGACCATCGCCCGGGCCAAGGTCAGCATTGAGTTTCCGGCCAACTTTATGCTCATTGCCAGCATGAACCCCTGCCCGTGCGGGTATTACAACCACCCCGAAAAGGAATGCGTGTGCGGCCCCGGCGTGGTGCAGAAGTACCTCAATAAGGTCTCGGGGCCCCTGCTCGACCGCATCGACCTGCACGTGGAAGTGACGCCCGTGACCTTTGACCAAATGACGGAAACCCGCAAGGCCGAAACCAGCGCCGAAATTCAGCCCCGCGTGGACCGGGCCCGGCAGGTGCAGGAAGCCCGCTTCAAGGAGTTTCCCGACGTGCACTCCAACGCCATGATGCCGCCCCAAATGGTGAAGGACATCTGCGAAATCAGCCCCGCCGGCCGCATGCTGCTGAAAACGGCCATGGAGCGCCTCGGCCTGAGCGCCCGCGCTTACGACCGCATCCTGAAGGTGGCCCGCACCATCGCCGACCTCGCCGGCACCGAAGAAATCCAAATCCAGCACCTAGCCGAAGCCATCCAATACCGCAGCCTCGACCGCGAAGGTTGGGCCGGATAAGAGCCTATGTATAAGTCCGTCATTAAGCCGCTGCTGTTCAAACTCGACGCCGAGCGCGCCCACCACTTCGTGTTTGATAACCTGCGCCGGGCGGCCCGCGTGCCGGGCGTGGGGGCCCTCATGCGGGGCCTGTACGACTACCAGCACCCGAGCCTGGAGCGTACGGTGTTTGGCCTGAAATTTCCGAACCCGGTGGGCCTGGCGGCGGGCTTCGACAAAAACGCGGCCCTTACCGACGAGCTGGCCACGCTGGGCTTTGGCTTCGTGGAAATTGGTACGGTGACGCCCCGGCCGCAGCCCGGCAACCCGCAGCCGCGCCTGTTCCGGCTGCCGCAGGATGGGGCCCTTGTCAACCGCATGGGCTTCAACAACGACGGGGCCCCGGTGGTGGCGGCGCGGCTGGCGCGGCGGCGCAACCGCCAGCTCATCATCGGCGGCAACATTGGCAAGAACAAGGACACGCCCAACGCCGAAGCCGCCGCCGACTACCTGGCCGCCTACGACGACCTGGCCGACGTGGTGGACTACTTCGTGGTGAACGTGAGCTCGCCGAACACGCCCGGCCTGCGCGAATTGCAGGAAAAAAAGCCGCTGATTGACCTGCTCCAGCAGGTGCAGGCCCGCAACCTGGCCCGCCCCGTGCCGCGCCCGCTGCTCCTCAAAATTGCCCCCGACCTGACCGACGCCCAGCTCGACGACATCATTGAAATCGCGGAGGAAACTCACCTGAGCGGCCTGGTGGCTACCAACACCACCATTGGCCGCGGCGGCCTGAGCACCGATGCCGGCCACGTGGCGGGCCTGGGCGCGGGGGGCCTCAGCGGCCGGCCGCTGCGCGAGCGGGCCACGGAGGTGATCCGCTACCTGCACCGGCGCAGCGCGGGCGGCCTGCCCATCATCGGGGCGGGCGGCATCCACTCGGCGGCCGATGCGCAGGAAAAGTTAGCGGCCGGCGCCTCGCTGGTGCAACTCTACACCGGCTTTATTTATGAGGGGCCGGGGCTGGTGAAGCGGATAAACCGGAGCCTGGTGCAATAGTCGCCCGCCCGGCCCGCACCCGGCGCTGCCACCACCAAATGATGGGCAGCCCCAGCGCCGTGGGCCACAAGAAGTTGTACGGGAACGGGATAAAGCGTAGGCTGGTGACCGAAAACGCCGACACCGCCGCAATGTACCCGGCCATGAACCCCGAAATGTGGTTCAGCAGCCACTGGTTTTTGGCCCAGTGGCCGGCCTTGGCGTAGCCACGCAGCTGCCGCGCCGCCGTGAGGGCCCCCAGGCCCCCAAACACGCCCACGGGGATGTTGCCCGCCGCGAAGGCATAGGCCACCGTGCCCGCGAATACCACTAGGCCCACGCCCGCCACGGCCCAGTCGAAGGGCGCCACGCAGGCATTCCAGGCCAGTTGCTTCAGGAAAATGGAGCGGTAGCCAAACCCCGCCATGTAGAGGCTGAACACCGCCGTAAGCAGCAAAAACAGGCTGTGGATGTGCTGGGCCCCGGCAATGGCCGTGGTGCCGGCCACCGCCATCGCCCAGAAAAACACGCGCCCCCAGCGCCGGTGGGCCGCCCCGCCCTTACGCATGGCCAGGGCTACCGGGGCCACAAAGAACCCCACGACGCCGGCCGCGATGTGCAGGTAGCGGTTGTACTCGAAGAAGGTTTCCACGGCGCGGCGTGGCTACTGGTGCAGCCACGGCCGGAAGATGGCGCAGGCGTTGCCATCGGATCAGCTTTTTTTCACCGAAACGCTTCAGAACCATCCCCAACCCGCGCGCTGGGGCCCCGAAGCGCCCGGGGCTCAATGCGCTTTCTTGGCCCGGGCCCGGGGCCCGCGCCGGGCTGCTGTGCGCGCGCCCGGGCAAAAAAATGCTGCACCCAAAATTCAGTTGTAAGCTGGGAGCCGCACTGCTCTAATGCTTTCAGCATCACAACCCCCCTAATAAAAAGCGGGGAAATTAATTGTGTGAATTAATTCTGAATTATTAAAGTATAAGTTTTTTTTATCAACGAACCGCAACCCTGCTAATCGCAGGTTCGATATAAAGCACGTTTTAGGTAGCAAGCTGCTACGATGACAATTATTAATTATTTCTTTTTTTACATTCTTTCAATCATGAAGAAAGTAATTCTCCCCCTCGCCCTCCTTGCCGGCATCGTTGGCACCGCAAACGCCCAAACCGGTATCAAATACGGTGTGAAGGGTGGCTATAACTTGGCTACTTTCTCCGGCACCGACTCGAAGGGCAGCGAGTACAAGTCGGGCTTCTCGGCCGGCCTCTACAGCAACTTCGGTATTTCCGATAATATCTCGATTCAGCCGGAAGTGCTGTTCTCGCAAAAAGGTGCCTCGATTGACAACTTCCAAGGCCTGCCCACCACCCGCTTCAAATCTACCCTGAGCTACATCGACGTGCCCGTGCTGTTGCGCGTGAACGCTGGCGAGGACGGCAAAGGCTTGTTCTTTGAACTGGGGCCCCAGGCCAGCTTTTTGGTGCGCAACCGCGACTTTACGCAGACCGGCAACACGAGCACCCAGAGCACGGACAACACCAATAACACCGACATGAACAAGACGGTGTTGGCCTACGTGGGCGGCATTGGCTACCAAATCACCAGCGGCCTGAGCTTAGGCCTGCGCTACACCGGCGACTTCACGCAGGTGTACAAGCAGGGAGCCTCCACCAACTACACGGCCCAGGCTTACGCCGGCGGCAATGGCAACAACCCGAGCGTACACAACTCAGTGTTCCAGTTCCAGGTGGGCTACGCCTTCGGTGGCAAATAAGCTAGTACGAGTAAGTAAAATAAAAGCCCGGCCTCTTGTAGAGGCCGGGCTTTTATTTTAACTGGCAGTATTATTTAATTATTTATCTCTCAGATGTTATAAATATTTTTTATCAAAATGATAAAATATTCATTCAAATTATACGTTGCAAAAAAAATCTTATTTGAGAATAAGAAATCTTTATACTGCTCTGTAGAAAGATAACGCAGTAATTTTACACCTTGCTGTTTTCCTCAAATTAATTTTCATGAGAAAATCAATTATTACTATTGCTTTGCTAATGAGCGTTGCTGGTGCCGCGCAGGCTCAATACCGTGGCCGCGGTGGCAACGTATCGCTGGGCCTTAAGGCCGGCGCGTCGCTCACCAGTTTTGTGGGGCCCGATGCGAAAAATTTCTTCAACAGCCGCTTTGGCTTCAATGCTGGCATCTTCGCCAACATCGGCCTCACGCGGCTGATTGCCTTTCAGCCCGAAGTGCTGTACTCGCAAAAGGGCGCCAAAACCAACACAGTGGACGTGAAGTACCGCCTGCACTACGTGGATGTGCCGCTGGCCTTCCACGTCAACACCGACGGGTTCTTTTTCGAGGCAGGGCCCCAGGTGGGTTTCCTGGTGGCTGCTAAGTACCAAGCTGGCAGCACGTCAACCGACATTACGCCCGGCTACAAGAGCATTGATTTTGGTTATTTGGCGGGCCTGGGCTACCAGTTGAAGCACGGCTTGGGCGCGGGCCTGCGCTACAACGGGGCGTTCACCAACTTCTCCAAATCATCGGTAAACGGCAATATGACGACCCAGCCGCGGCAGCGCAACAGCGCTTTCCAGCTCTACGCAACGTATTCGTTCAACTAGCCATTAGGCTAGCCAGAGGTCCCAAAAAGGCCCGGCTTCCATGCGGAGGCCGGGCCTTTTTAAGTTTTGAGCTGGGGCCCTGGGGGGCCTACCGAGTTTCTGCCGCGGCGTAGTTGCGGTAGAAGTGGGGGATGGTTTCGATGCCCTTGAGGAAGTTGAACACGCCGAAGTGCTCGTTGGGCGAGTGGATGGCGTCGGAGTCGAGGCCAAAGCCGAGCAGCACGGAATCGATGCCCAACTCGGACTTGAACATGGCCACAATGGGGATGGAGCCGCCCCCGCGCGTGGGCACTGGGGCCTTGCCGAAGGTAGTTTCCATGGCGGCAGCGGCGGCGCGGTAGGCGGCCGAGTCGGTGGGCGTGACGACGGGCTCGCCGCCGTGGTGGGGCCGTACCTGCACCGTGACGCCGGCCGGGGCGATGCTGGCAAAGTGCTGCTGGAACAGGGCCGTAATCTCGTCGCTGGTTTGGTTGGGCACGAGGCGCATCGAGATTTTGGCAAAGGCTTTCGAGGCGATGACCGTTTTGGCGCCCTCGCCGGTGTAACCGCCCCAAATGCCGTTCACGTCGAGCGTGGGCCGGATGCTGGTGCGCTCGGGCGTGCTGTAGCCGGCCTCGCCGTAGGCCGCGGGCAGGCCGATGCTGGCCGCAAAATCGGCGGCGTCGAAGGGGGCCTTGGCCAGTTCGGCGCGGGCCGCGGGCGTCAGCTCCTCCACGTTGTCGTAAAAGCCGGGGATGGTGATGTGGCCGTTTTCGTCGTGCAGGCTGGCAATCATGGCGCACAGGGCGTTGATGGGGTTTTGCACGGCCCCGCCGTAGAGGCCCGAGTGCAGGTCGCGGTTGGGGCCCGTTACCTCCACCTCGTGGTAGCTGAGGCCCCGCAGGCCCACCTCGATGCTGGGCACGTCGTTGGCAATGATGCCGGTGTCGGACAGCAAAATGACGTCGGCTTGCAGCTTCTCCTTGTTGGCTTGCACGAAGAGGGCCAGGTTGTTGGACCCAATTTCCTCCTCGCCCTCAATCATGAACTTGACGTTGCACGGCACGCCGCCCTGGCCGTCGCGCATCATCATCTCGAAGGCCTTGACGTGCATGTAGGCCTGGCCCTTGTCGTCGCAGGCCCCGCGGGCGTATATCTTGCCGTCCTGAATAACCGGCTCGAACGGCGGCGAATGCCACAGCTCGTAGGGGTCGGCGGGCTGCACGTCGTAATGGCCGTACACGAGCACCGTGGGCCGGCTGGGGCCTGCGGTGAGGTAGTCGCCGTACACAATGGGGTTGCCGGCGGTTTCGCACAGGGCCACGTTTTGCACGCCGGCTTCTTCGAGGCGGGCCTTGAGGAAATCGGCGGCTCGCCGCACATCGCCGTGGAATTTGGGGTCGGCCGACACGCTGGGGATGCGCAGCCAGTCGAGCAGCTCGTCCAGAAAGCGCTGCTGGTTATCGGCGAGGTAAGAGATGGCCATAGAATGGGGGGTAATGGTGGAAAATTAGCAATAATTGATAGGTACGCGCACCAAGGTGCATTCGCTGGAATAGCCCTATTCTTGAATCGTAGTAAATTAACGGGTCCTGCGAAGCATCTTTTCGGCGCTGACAACCGAGATTAATTAAGGAAAAAAGCCGCGCCGCGCGCTGCAGGACGTTCTTTTTTGCACAATTTTTATGCGCCGGTAACGCCCGTACCTAAAGGACACTGGCCTGGGGCAGGCGTTGCGCGTACTCGCTCCGGGTGAGGCGGTACTGGGCCAGGGTGTGGTACTCGCCATCGCGCTTCACGTGTTCCACCAGCTCGCCCTCTTTCACCATGCCGTTTTTTAGCATTACGGCTCCCGAGCCTGGGTTTTGAACGGTGTGGTTGGCCATTATTTTATTGAGCAGCAACTCGTCGAAGCCGTAGCGCAGCACGGCGGCCAGGGCCTCGGTCATCAGGCCTTGGTTCCAGTAGGGCACGCCCAGCCAGTAGCCTACCTCGGCGCGGTCGAAGCGCGCCTCGATTTTGAGGCCGATGCCCCCGATGAACTCGTCGGTGGCCCGCAGCTCGATGGCAAACGTGACGCCCGCGCCCAACTCGTGTGCTTCGCGGCATATTTTCAACCAGTTCTGGGCGTAGTCGGGGCGGTACGGGTGCGGCATGTTGAGCGTATTGCGGGCCACGGCATCGTCACTGGCCAGGGCCACGATGCGCGGCACGTCGGCATCGGCCAGTTCGCGCAACACCAGGCGCGGAGTTTCGAGGCGGGGAAAGGGAGGCATGGGGACGGGGAAAAGAAGCAGCGGAAAGCGGCGGGCAGCAGCGCAGCGAAAGCCGGCCGGGTAGCGGCGGCGTTTCGGCTCTTGCCCGCCGGCGGGAAAAGCTACCGGGCCCACGGCATGGGCACCCGGCTCTCGGTGCCGGCGCGCAGCCGCCTGATGTTGGCGCGGTGGGTGTACACGAGCAGGGCGGCGATGGCGAAGCCCACCCACAGCAGCAGCGGCTGCGCGGGCCGGAACGCGGGCAGCAGCTGGAGCAGCGCAAAGGCCAGGCCGGCCGTCATGCTGGCCAGCGACACGTAGCGGAACAGCGCCAGCATGGCCACAAACACCAGCACGCATACGCCCACCGTGGCCGGAGCCAGCGCCAGCATCATGCCCAAAATGGTGGCCACGCCCTTGCCGCCCCGGAACTGGGCCCACACCGGGTAGATGTGCCCCAGCACTGCCAGGGCCCCGGCGCCCAGCTGCGCGTACAGCAGGGGCCCCGAGCCGGCCGGGGCCACCGCCAGCCACGCGGGTAGGGCCGTGGCTACGTAGCCCTTCAGCACGTCGATGGCCATTACGGCCGAGCCGGCTTTTTTGCCCAGCACCCGGAAGGTATTGGTGGCCCCGGCGTTGCCGGAGCCGTGCTGGCGGATGTCGGCCAGGCCGAAAAAGCGGCGGCCCACCCACAGGGCCGTGAGAATGGAGCCGAGCAGGTACGCCGCCAGCAGGGCCAGCAGCAGCAAGGGAATGTTCATAGCCGGGCAAAGGTACGCCGGGGCCCCGGCCGCCCCCGGGGCCCCAAAAAGGCCCCGCTGCACTGCAACGGGGCCTTCGCTGGTGGGCTTACGAATCGCCGAAGGGATCTTCGGTCGCGCCTTTCTTCTTCTTCTTTTTCTTGGGAGCGTCGTCCACCGGGGCCTCGGCGGGGCCCCATCGGCCTCGGCGGCGGCCGCCTGCTCCTTCTCCCGGTCCTTCTTCTTTTTCTTCGACTCCTTGGCCGTTTCCTCAACGGGCGCGTCGGCGTCGGCCGGGCTGGCGGCTACGGCTGCTTTTTTCGCGGGCTCGGGGGCAGGCACCTGGCCCGTAGAGGCAGCGGCCGGGGCTGCAACGGCAGGCGCTGGCGCAGTCGCTGGCTTCTGGACTACCGGGGCCCCAGCGGCTGGCGCGGCGGCGGTGCCCACCGCTTCGGCATCGCCGAAGGCGTCATCGCCCTTGGCCTTTTTCTTCTTCCGCGGAGCTTCTTCCACGGGCGCAGTGGCCGTTTCGGTGGCGCCTTCCTGGTCCTTCTTTTTCTTCTTTTTGGACGTGTCCTCGGCCGGCGTGGTGCTGGCGTCGGTGATTTCGCCGCTGCCGAAGGGGTCGTTGTCCTTGGCGTTTTTCTTCTTCTTGCCGGTGGGCTCCGGGGCAGGGGCCCCATCGGTCGCCACGGGGGCCTCATCAGCACCAAAGGCGTCGTCGCCCTTCTTCTTTTTCTTCTTCTTGCCAGCGTCCACCATCGGCTCCTCGGCCTTGGGTGGGGCGGCGGCGCGGGCAGCCAGCTTGCCGCTCTGGCCCAGGTAGTCTTTCTGGAAGCGGCTGCGGAAGCCGTCTACGTCGCCGAAGTCACCCAGAAACACGCCGTAGCTCAGGGCCGTGTTGTAGTCGCCCTTCTGGGCCTTCGTGATTTCGTTGTCGTAGTTGTCGCTCTGGCTCTTGGTCAGCAGCAGGTTGTTGGCGTACTTGAAGTAGTACCAATCCTGGGGGCCGGCTTCGAGGTAAATCTCCACCTCGTCGGTCGAGTTGCTGCGCTTGATTTCGACGTAGCCGTCCACCAGCGCGTTCAGGCTTTGCTTGCCCACGCCGGCTACGCCGATTTTACCCACCGAGTACCAGGCCTTTTTCTTGTCGTTCCAGCGCAGGTTCACGCGGCTCAGCAGCAGGGTGTGGGCTAGCTTGGGGCTGAGCTTGGCCAGCGCCACGGCCTGGCCCTTGTTGCTCAGGTAGCTTTCCACGCCCTTGCTGCCCACAAATTCGCCCAGCTTGTACAGCTCGTTGGGCGAGCCGTCCAGCGCCTCGGGCGAGCCCTTGGTCACGGCCACCATCTCGGTTCCGAGGACTTCCAGGGCTTTGGCAGGCATCACGATGTCGAGCCCCAGCAGGGCATCCACGCGGTAGGCGGCGCTGTCGGGGTTGGCCACGCCCACGCCGCTGCCCACCATGCGGTACTCCTTCGTGGACTTGATGAACGTGAGGGGCCCCCGGAAGCCCAGCTGGCCCGTCGAATCTTGGTAGGTCATCACGGCCCCGTCGTAGCGGTTGGCGTCGGTCAGGTCGTTGCGCGAGATGGTGAACAGGCCCTTCTTGGCGTCGTAGTGCAGCTTGCCATCCACCGTGAACAGGGGCACGTCCGTGTCGTTCGGGATGGCCGAGGCGTAGAGCGGGTACACGCTGTTCGACTGGTCGGACAGGAACAGGCCGGTTAGTAAGGGTGAGCCGTCCGCGGTTTTGGCGTCGCGCAGCGTTAGCGATACATTTTTGGGGTCGATGCTGTCCTTCACCGGGAACCACTGGGCCCGGGCCAGGTCTTTGCCGAATTGCAGCTGCACCTGGCCATCGAAAATCAGGCCCCGCTTCTGCGAGTTCAGCTTCACGTCGCCGCGGTAGCCGATGCGCGGCGCCAGCAGAAACTTGGTGTTCGTTTGCACCGTGGCCACGGCCACCGTGGGCAGGCCCTGGGCGGGGTCCGCGGCACCGGCCGCCGCCGCTTTCTTCTTGAATAAACCCCCGCCCTTGCGCGCCGTGGCCACCGTGGCCGAGTCGCTGGCGAAGTTGGTGAACTTAAGGGCGAACGAGTCGCGCACCGTTTTGAAGCTATACAGCGCGTCGCCGGTGAAGGCATCGCGCGACACCACCTTGATGTTGCCGTTGTAGAGGCGGTGGAACTTGGCCAGCGAATCGAGCACCACGCCCGCGTTGTGCAGGGTTGTGATTTGGGCATTAGCTAGGATGCTTACCCGGCCCGAGTCGGGCACAATCCAGGCGTCGGCGGCGGCAATGTAGGGCACGCCGCCGGCCTGCAGGCGGTAGCGGGCCAGGTCGTACACGCCGGTCGCGGCCCGGAACTTCAGCCCGTGCTGGGCCTCGCCAGTGGCGTAGAAGTACGACTTGGTAGAATCGGCCCCCGGAGCCACCCGCAGCTGCACCTGCTTCTTCTTGAAGTCCCAGCGCCCGCCGCTGAGCGTGGTGCTGAACTGCGAATAGGGCAGATCGATGCTGGCCTTGCTGTTGGGCTCGCGCGAGAAATCGGCGTAGCCCTTCTTCAAATCGTACTGGAACGCCACCTCGTTGGCGGTGAGGGCGGGCTTGTTGGCCTCGGCCGATTTCACGCTCAGCGTGGCCTTGCGGCCGCTGTAGCCGTCGGTTTTAAACGTGAAGTCGGGCGACTTGATGAACGACTGGGGCCCATCGAGGCGGCCGTCGCCGCCGGTGCCCTTGGGCGTGAGCAGCGCCCGGCCCCGGAAGCTGTAGGCGTCGTTGGCGTAGAGCTTGATGGGGGCCCCGGTGCGGGGCGTGGTCAGGTACATCGAATCGGCCTTCACCACCCAGTTCATGAGGTAGCCGGGCGGCAGGGCCATGCGCGGCGAGTTGACGCCAGTTGCCGAGTTGCGGGCCGCGATTTCGCCGGTCTTGCCCTCCGTCACCACCGAGTCGCGGTAGAACGTGAACCGGTCCGAGGTGAACGTGCCGCTCTGGTACTTCACGGTGCCGTCGGCTTGCAGGCCACGGCTGTCGAGCTTCACCTTACTGAACACGCGCCCCTTGCCCTTGTAGAGCGGAAAGCCGTCCTTGGGCACGTCGTACACGAAGCCCAGCGAGCCGTCGGGCTGCGGGGTGAGCTTGGTTTTGATGTCGGGAATGATGCCACCGCTGCGGAACGTGCCGTCGAAGCCCGTGGCCGTCTGGCCCAGGTTGTTGAGCGAGTCGAGGCGGAACGGCGGGATGTCGAACACCATCGTCGAGTCGTAGGCCCCGCCCAGCACGTCCTGCTTGCCGAAAAACACGCTGGACCCGGTCTTGGAGTCAAAGGCCGGGAAATTGGGTTTTTTCTTGCGGCCCGACTTGTTGCGCGGGTCGTTTAGAAACAGCCGGCCGCTCGATACCTTGCCCCGGTTGGTGAGGGCGAAGTCGAAGTGCTTGCCGTTGTTGCTCTTGCCGGCCACCTTCTTGGGCTGGCTGCGAATAACCATCGAGTCAATCTTGGCCATATCGACGTAAAACCCGTCGTAATCGAAGGCGAACTCCTTGCCCTTGAAGCGCATGGCCGCCGCCACCACCGTGCCGCTGAACTTGATGTTGCGGTTCTTCTGCACCCGCACCAGGCTACTGTCGGGCCGTACGTACACGGCCAGCGAGTCGTCGGTGAAGTTGAAGCGGTCCACCCCGCGGATGAGCAGCTCGTTGGTGGCCAGGTTGAGGGTGGCATTGCGCCCGGCCCCCGACAACGACTTGATGGCCAGGTGGTCGTAGTCCTTCCGGTCGCGGGCCGAAGCCACGTAGTGCAGGCCCTTGGGTAGAATGGTAACGTTGCCGGTCTGGCCGTTCCACTGCACGTAGCCCTCGCGGGCCAAGCCGGCCATGGCGCTGCGCAGGTTGCCCTCAGCCGTGCTCAGGTCGGTGGCAATGTCGGCCACGTTCAGGGTGCGGGCGTTGCCGTGCGACTGGCTGTAGCCCACCAGCATTTGCAGCGGGTGCAGCCGGTTGATGCTCTTAATCTGCTGGTAGCGCGAATCGGTGTAGAACTCCTGGCTCTCGAAATCGGCCGTTTGCTGGTTCTTGGCCGTCAGCACCGCGAAGTCGATGGTGGGCTGGTGCAGGTCCCAGGTGAGCTGCTCGGAGCGAATTTCTAGCTTGTGATAGGAATCGTTGAAGGGCGTATTCTTGTACAGGCCGTCTTCCCGCGAGAGGCGCAGCAGTTGCTTGTCGCGCAGGTAGCGCACCGCCACGCCGGGGTGCGTGAGCGAATCCTGGCCCTGGTAGATCGTGATGGCGGCGCGGCCGGCCGTAATCATCGAGTCGCTGAGGATGTAGGCCCGCGAGGCGGCCCGGAACTTGCGCTGGCCGCCCTCGCTCACCACGAGCGTGGCCAGCGAGCCGTCGAGCGCGGCGCTCAGCAAGCGGCTGCCAGCCAGCGAGATACCGCCGCGGTAGGCGATGCTGCCGCCCAGGTTTTTCAGGCGGGCGTCGTTGGTGAGGGAAATAAAGCGTGGGTAGCCGTTGTCGGCGGCGCCGGCTTTGCGGCGCACGCTGTGGTAGCTCAGGGCCCCCTGCACGGGCGCTTCGAGCAGAGCGGCGTAGGTCAAGGTTACAGGCTGGGCGGTGAACTCGGGCTTGCTCAGGTCGAAGTCGAAGCCGCCGAGCACGGCCGTCACGGGGTTGTTCTTTACCGTCCACCCAAACTGGGCGCCCGTGCCCACGAAGCGGCTGGTGCCGGGCACCACTGTGCCGCTCACTTGGTGCAGCGCCACTGAGTCGCCGGCCGTAGCCATCACTAAGTCAGCGTCTTTCACCACCATCACGGCGCCCCGGGTGGGCGGCGGCGAGTAGGTATCGTAGCTGGCGCTGGGCTCGAAGCCGGCCGAGCTAGGGGCAAAATCGGCGGCGTTGGCGGCCGGCGCGCTGGCGGTTTCGGTGGGCTTGGCCGGTTCGGCTTTGGCGGGGGCCCCAGCTTTGGGCGCCACCTTAGCAACGGCTTTTTTAGCCGGCGCTTTTTTCTTGGCGGGGCCCCCCAGCCGTCGTCAGCCTTGCCCCAGGCGTCGTCCTTGTCGCCCCAGCCGCTGCTGGCCGCCGGCGACGACCACAGGTCGGACGTATCCCAGCCGCTGCTGGACTTCTTCTTTTTAGCCACGGGCTTCGCCGCCGCCTTGGGGGCATTTTTGGCAGCCGGCTTAGCCGCGGGTTTAGCGGCCGGCAGCGGCTCGTCCTTCACCGGCGTGGGGGCCCCAAACTCCAGGGTGGAAACCGGGGCCGCGATGGGCGAGTAGGCAAACGACACGGTGCCGCCCGTTGCCCGCAGCGAGTTGAAGCCCGAGCGGTACAAGTACCCGCCATTTAGGAACCGGCTGCTGGAAGTGAGGAACTTATCGGTTTCCGTGAGGGGCTCCTTGTCTAGGGTTTGGGCCAGCACGTTGAGGTATTGGTCGAGCTGCGCGGGGCTGAGCTTGGCCGTGGTGGCCGCGCCAATCAAGGCCTTAAAAAACGTTTCGAACTGCGGCCGGGGCCGAAATTTCTTGGCCAGCATGGCCTGCGATACCGCCACGATGCGCGCCTGCTGGGGCCCCGTGAAGCTGCCGCCGCCCCACAGCTGCTGGAGCTGGGCCCCCACGGCCTTGGCCGGGGCGTTGTTGGTGCTGGCCAGCATGGCCTGCACATCCACAATAAATTGGGCGGGCTCGGACGAAAGCTTACCGCGGACGGTGCCCACGGGCGGCGTGGCCACGGCCTTGGCGGGCGGAGCCGTTTGGGCCGCCACCGGCCGCCCACTGCCCCACACACCGGCCGCCAACGCGGCCACAACAAGGAGATATCTCATAGCAATAGCAATCTTAAACCCGCCGCGCCCCAAGGATTGATAGCGCAGGTGCAGCGTCGGGGCTACAATTTCGGAAATTGCCGGGACATCTGCCCGCTGCCCCGGCCCGTCCAGCAGACGCAGCAACGTGCTGCGCCCGCTAAAACGTGCCCAGGGCCCTAATTATTATATTTCAATCCATTTACTATCAGTTATTTAAGCGAAATATCTTGATATGTTATAATTTTCTCAAGCTTTTACAAAAAGTGCCGATACCCAGCTCCTTAGGGTGCGGTGGCGCTGGTAAACGAGGCCGTTTCGAGTTGCTTCATTCTTTATTTTATCCAAGTCTTCCTCGTAGAAGCCGCTGAACAGGATGGGCTTGCCGGTGGGCAGCAGGGCGGCGTAGGCGTGCATGTCTTCGAGCAGCACGTTGCGGTTGATGTTGGCCAGGATGAGGTCGAACGGCGCTTCGCCGGCCAGCACCTCCACCCCGCCCAGGCGGCACTCGATGGTACGGCACTGGTTTTCGGCGGCGTTGTCGGCGGCGTTTTCCACGGTCCAGGGCTCCACGTCTACGGCCAGCACCTGGCGGGCCCCCAGCATTTCGGCCATGATGGCCAGGATGCCCGTACCGCAGCCCATGTCGAGCACCCGCAGCCCGCGATGGTCAATATCAAGCTGGTTTTCAATCATCAGGGCCGTGGTTTCGTGGTGGCCCGTGCCGAACGACATGCGCGGCATAATCACGATGTCGTAGTCGACGCCCGCCGGCTCGGGGTGGAACGGGGCCCGCACCGACACGCGCTCGGCGATGACGAGGGGCTGAAAATTTTTCTCCCACTCGGCGTTCCAGTTTTGGCGGGTGATGACGCGGTGCGAGTGGCTAAGCTCGCCCAGGCCCTCGTAGCGGCTCATGATTTCGGCCACGCCGTCGGGGTCGAACGCGCCCTCGGTGGTGTAGGCGCAGAAGCCGGCGTCGTTATCTTCGAAGGTATCGAAGCCCACTTCACCCAGCTCAGCCACCAGAATGTCGGCCAGCTCGCGGGGGGCCTCAACGGTCAGTTCAATAAAATCCATGCAGGGAAGAGAATTAAAAATGAAGAATTAAAAATTAAAAATGAAGGAGTTGATGGCCTAAATGAGCCATTTTTAATTCTTCATTTTTAATTTTTAATTCCTGTTACAGCAGCAAAGGTCGCCGAAAAATCAGGCCCCGATGCCGCGCCAAAGCCGGCGGCGCAGGGCCCCGTCGTTGCGCAGCACCGACTGCACCGGCCACCAGGCCGACGACGCGATGGCCAGCGCCAGCGCCATGCGGGCCCACCACCACGGCAGGAAGTACAGCGCGGCCGCCACCACCACGGTGAGCAGGCCCATCAGGGTGCTGTTGTTTTTGTTGGCGTTGGCGAAGTTGATGGCCTGGCTCACGGGCTTGGCCTGGTAGAGGGAGCCCCACAGCCCCAGGCCACTGAGGGCCAGCGCGTAGAGCGGTACCAGCCCCAGGTAAGGCCACGCCGCGCGCGGGAACAGGGCCAGTACCAGCAGCACGCTCAGCAGGCCATCGAGCACCACCACGGGCCCCACCAGCCGCAGGTACAGTTGCAGCACGCGCCGCGTCAGGCCCAGGCGCAGCAGCTCGTTGGCCGCCAGCCCCTGCATAAAGCCGAACAGGTTGTTGTTGATGTAGGTGAAACCGCTGATGCCCGCCAGGCCCAGGTAGAAGGTGTACTGCTTGTCGATGCCCCGCCCGTTGGCCAGCTGCCAGCGGGCCAGGCCCAGCATCAGGATTTTCAGCGCCAGGCCCAGCAGCAGCATGCGCCACGTGCGGCGCAGGTAGGCGCGAAACTCGGGCGGCAGGCGGCGCAGCAGGGCCCCGGCCGGAGCAGCGGTGGCGGCCGGGGCAGCGGACAGGAAACGGGCGCTGAAATAGGGCCCCAGCCAGGCCAGCTGCGCCGCCCCCAGCGCCCAGGGCAGCAGGGCCATGGCCAGGCCCAGCGCCTCCGCGTAGGGCGCGGCCGGGTGGGCCA
Organism: Hymenobacter coccineus; assembly: GCF_001816125.1. GTDB lineage: Bacteria > Bacteroidota > Bacteroidia > Cytophagales > Hymenobacteraceae > Hymenobacter > Hymenobacter coccineus. The sequence continues at coordinate 58,259 of NZ_MDZA01000055.1, forward strand.
GCCACCACAGCATCAGGCCCAGGCTGGCCAGGTGGGCCAGCAGCAGCGGGTGCCGCCAGCGCCCCAGCGCCAGCAGCAGCCGCAGGTTGAAGCTGAAGGCCGTGGCCCCCAGCACCAGCAGCAGGCTAAAGCCCGTGGTGCCGGCCTGCCGGGGGGCCACAACCAATGCCGCCAGCAGCAGCAATAAGATGAGCAGCCGGCGCAGGGCGATCAAATCGAGCAGGAAAGCCCCTACCACGTTCCAGCGGGCCGAAACGGGGAAATGCTCCGGCACCACGCGGGTAACGGGGCGCACGGCCGGCAGGAAATCGACCAGCAGCGCCGAGGCCAGCAGCGTGCCATTCACGCTCAGCAGTAGCTCGTTGAAGCCTTTAATTGAGCCCATCGCGTCGGTGTGGTTCAGTAGGAAGCCCAGGCCCGCGCCGTAGAGAGCCGTGAGGGCCAGCAGCAGCAGAATGCCGGCGCGCGCGGCACCGTCGGCGGGCCAGAGCGTGGCGCGCAGGCGGCGGCCCAGCAGGTAGGGCAGGAAGTGGCCGAGCCGGCCCGCCGGGGCCGGGGGCCCTAGCGTTGCGCGGTCAGCCATGTCAGGTCCTGGGCTTGGTTGGTGGCGGGGTGCAGCAGCCGCAGCAGGGCATCGCTGAGGGCGGCGCGCTCGCCCTGGGCAAACTCGGCCATCGTGCCCCAGAATTTCACCTCGCTCTCGTCAATTACCAGCAAGTGCGTGGCCAGCTGCTCGATGTGGGCTAGGTTGTGCGACGAGATGAAGGTGAGGGCCTGGGGTTGGTAGCTGCGCAGCAGGCCCAGCACGCGGTCGGCGGCAAACACGTCGAGGCCGTTGAAGGGCTCGTCGAGAATCAGCAGCTCGGGGCGGTGCAGCAGGCAGGCGGCAATGGCCACGCGCTGCTTCATACCGGTCGAGAATGTGCTCAGGCGCTTGCAGCGCACGGTGTCGTAGTCTTCCAGCAGGTGGCCCAGCAGGCTGGCAATGCGGGCCTGGGCATCGGGCAGCGCGTAGATGCGGGCCACGAATTGCAGGTACTCCTCGGCTGTGAGCTCCTCCACCAGGTAGCCCTGGTTGACGAGGGCCCCCATGCGGCGCTTCACAGCCACTGGGAAGGTTTCGCCCAGCACCGCGCCGTCCAGCACAATGTGGCCCTGGCTGGGCAGCAGCACGTTGGTGAGCAGGTTGAAGAGCGTGCTTTTGCCCGCGCCGTTGCGGCCCAGCACGCCCACGCACATGCCGGTGGCAGCGGTTAGGCTCAAGTCGCGCAGCACGGTTTTGGGCCCGAAATTCTTGGCGAGGTGGCGTAGTGCTAATTCCATCGGCGGCAAAATACGGCAGCCCCGGCGGCCCGGGGCCCCACCGCGGCCGGCCACAAAAAGAGCCACCTCCCAAAGGAAGCGGCTCGCTGACGGTTTGCACACTTAACCCTCTACCCTACTGCGTTTTGCAACCCGCAAAGGAGCGCGCGGGCGTGTAGTGAATCGTGAAGTCGGCCAGGCCGCGGGTGGGCGTCACGAACAGCACATAATCAGCAAATTCGCGGTTGGGGGCCGCGGCCCACAGCCCGGCCTTGTCGGCAAACAGCTTGTTATCTTCCTTGAACACCAGCAAATCGGCGAAAGCCTGGTCGGGCTCCACGTACACGATGCCGAAGCAGCCGCTGCGCCGCCGCGGGTCGGTTTCGAGGTAGATGGAGCCGTACACCTTGCACGGATCGACGGAACCAAACCGGGCCGCGGGGACCGGCGGGCTGGCGGCTGGCTTGGGGACCCCAGTGCCCGGCGTGGCCGTGGGTGGGGGCCCACAAGCCAGCAGCGCCGCGCAGAGAAAGGAGAAGAACACGGGCAAGCAGTTGGTTGAGGGGCGAAAAGGCTTTGGGCCCCCAGGCAAAAAGCGGGCCTTGGTTTACAGCGCCTGGCTTAGACAAGTGATTGTCATTCCGACGAAGGAGGAATCTGAGAACCATCAAAGACAGTTTTCAGATTCCTCCTTCGTCGGAATGACATTTTTTTGCCCTCTATGGCTCCTTAGAAAGACCGGACGATGGCCACGAAATCAGCCGCCTTCAGCGAAGCGCCGCCGATGAGGCCGCCGTCCACGTCGGGCTGGCTGAACAGCTCGCGGGCGTTCTGGGCATTGGCCGAGCCGCCGTAGAGGATGGACACGTCGGTGGCGGCGGCGGCGGTGTAGGCGCGGGCCACCTGCTCGCGGATGAAGGCGTGCACCTCCTGCGCCTGGGCGCTGGTGGCCGTTTTGCCGGTGCCAATGGCCCACACGGGCTCGTAGGCGATGACGACCTGGGCAAATTCCTCGTTGCTAAGGTGGAACAGGCCGTCCTTCAGCTGCTTGCTGATAAAGTCGAAGGTGTCGTCGGCCTCGCGGGTTTCGAGCGACTCGCCGACGCAGAAGATGGGTTTGAGGCCGGCGGCGAGGGCCGCTTTCAGCTTCTGGCCCAGCAGCGCATCGTCTTCGCGGAAGTGCTGGCGGCGCTCCGAATGGCCCAGAATCACGTACTCGCAGCCCACCGAGGCCAGCATCGGGGCGGCCACTTCACCGGTAAAGGCGCCGCTTTCCTTCTGGTGGCAGTTTTGGGCCCCCAGGTGCAGGGAGCCGCCCTTTGGCAGGTGCTCACCCACCCCCGACAGGAACGGGAACGGGGGGCACACCACCACCACCGGATCGGTGGGCGTGGCGGGGCCCAGCAGGTCCGCAATTTCTGAAATCAGCGCGAGGGCCCCGGAGTAAACGAGGTTCATTTTCCAGTTGCCGGCAACGAATTTTTGACGCATAGCACAAAGTGAGGGTGAGACCCCGCAAAGCTACGCGGCGCGCGCTACGCCAGCTTTTGGCTCGCCGCGGTGGCTTCAGCCTCGGCCCGGCGGCGGGCCAGGGCGGCATTTTCGGCATCAGCGGCGGCCGCGGCAATTTCCCAGGGCTGCCGGCGGCGGCCCACCCGCGACACCGCAAAGCCACCGAGGGCCGCCACGGCGGCCCCGGCCAGCGCGGCCCAGCCCAGCTCGGGCACCTCGCGCAGCCGCACCACCCAGATGGCCACCAGGGCCCAGGCAATCACCAGCGGAAACGCCACTTCCTGAAACACCCGGCTGATGAGCAGCGCCAGGGCCACTACTATTACCAGCATGCTCAGTGCCAGCACGATGGCGCCGCCCTGCACGGGCCGCCAGCCCAGCTGTTGCAGCCCAATGGTGACGTTAATAACCGAGGCCACCGAAATCCAGCCCAGGTACAGGGCCACCGGCAGGCTGGCCCAGGCCGGGGCCGCCTGGGCCAGCACCCGCCGCCGGGCCCGCCCGTAGGCGGCCACCAGCGTGCCCAGAATAACCAGCATCACGCCCACGCTGGGCAGAATGAGCTCGTAGGCAAACAGTACCACCCACGCGCCGGTAGCCACGTTGGCCAGGGCCAGGGGCTTGGCCAGCGCATCGGGCAGCGAAAGCAGGCACTGGCTGGGCAGCAGCTGCCACACTGCGTAAATGGTCAGGCCCAGGAAAATCAGGCCCCAAATGCTGAACGCGTAGCCCGCCGGCGTCAGCAGCGTCGGGTACTTAGCCGACACGGTGCCCATGGTTTGCCCATTCAGCGGGTGGGTATTGGAGTAGTAATTGAGGAAAATGTTGCCGAAAATGGCTACTGCTGCCAGCCAGCGCCACGCGCGGCCGGTGGCCGAAGGGTTGGGGGCTGCGTAATGGTCGGGCGGGTGGGAATGGGCGGGGGACATAACCAAGGGGGTGAGCGGAAAACAATTACGAGCAAAGCAGGGGCTGCGGTTTGGGTGATGCGCCGCCCGGCGCCACTCCTCCCCCGCCGGGCCGGGCCTGCCCGCCACCCGAAAAAACGACAGCTTGGGCTGGCATTGCACCAGCGAGGGAAACGCAAGATTAGCGGCCCTGCCGCTAAAAACAATTCGGCGGCAATCTAAGCCAATATAATAGTACGGTTGTGGTTATTACTAACACGTTTAATGCAAGCCATGTGCATTTTCGCGCATTTCCTGCCGCCCTCAACACCAGCACGATACCGCATTGGCGCAGAGAATAATTAGGGCCCCCAGCGGTACTGGCCCGGCGCAGCGGATTTCGGCGCTATTCCTGTAGCTCATCGAGCGGGCCGGCCGGCTCCGGCCACCTGGGCACGGTGCCGTCGGGGCGGGCCCAGGGCTCCAGCAGGGCCAGGGGCAGCGCCAGCAACTGGGCCACGGTCTGGCGGGCGGGGTCGGGGTAGGCGGGCACGCCAATGGTGAGGGACTGCTGCGGCACGTTGAGGCGTAGGGTGCGGTGCAGGCGGTCCCAGAGGGTGAGCACGACGCCGAAGTTGCTCTGCGACTCGCGGTGCACCACCGAGTGGTGGATGCCGTGGGCGCGCGGCGTCACCAGCAGCCGCACCAGTCGGCGCTCCAGGCCAAAGGGCAGCCGCCAGTTGCTGTGGTGAAACGCCGTGCCGGCCTCAAAAACGGCCTCGTAGGCCAGCACCGTAGCCGGCCGGATGCCCAGCAGCCCCGGCAGCCCCGCCCGGTACGGAATGCTGGCCAGCATCTCGCCGAAGTGGAAGCGCCAGGCCGTGGTAATGTCCATGTCGAGGTCGTTGTGGTGCACCCGGTGCAGCCGCCACAGCAGCGGCGCGTGCAGCAGCCGGTGCCAGCTATACCCCAGGTAATCAAGCACCAGCAGCTCCAGGCCGAGGCGCAGGGGCCCCGGCAGGCGGGCCAGTTGCCGGGCCAGGGCCGGCGGGGCGCCCAGCTGCGCCAAGCCCACCATGGCAGGCAGCAGCGTGAGGCGGGCGGCGGGCAGCGCGGG
>NZ_MDZA01000056.1 GCF_001816125.1 Hymenobacter coccineus
CGTAGCCAGCGCCGTGGCGGGCCCGGCGAGCTGGTAGATGGTGCCGCTCTGGTCGTCGGAGATGAACAACTTGCCCTGCGGGTCCACGGCCGTGTCCACGGGGCGGCCCCAGACGCTGCCGAGGGTGGGGCCGGTGAAGCCGGCCACCAGGTCGGTCTGCGGGCCGGGCGTTTGGGTAGTTGCGTTCCAGGGAAAGTACGCCACCGTGTAGCCGGCGGGCGCGGTGCGGTTCCAGGAGCCGTGCAGGGCGATGACGGCCGCGTTGCGGTAGGCCGCCGGGAAGGCCGTGCCCTGCAAAAACGTGAGCCCCAGCGCCGCCGAGTGCGCCGGGATGCCCTTGCTGATGCGCGTCATGGCGGCGAGGTCTACGTGGCCGTCGCGGTTCCAGTCGTAGTCGCGGTCGAAAGGCATGTTGTCCAGGCCAGCATCGGGGTTAGGGTTGTAGAAGGGCCAGCCGTAGTTGGCCCCGTCGTTCACCTGCGTGAACTCGTCGGGCGGGTGGTTGTCCACGTAGTCCGGCAGCACTTGGCCGTATTTGCCGGTGCCGTCGTCGAGGGGGTAGGGCGTATTGTCGCGGTTGTTCACGGCCACCCACAGCGTGTTGGTGCCGGGCACGAAGGCCAGCCCCTCAGCGTTGCGCAGGCCCCGGGCGAAGAGCCGGCGGTTGCTGCCGTCAGCGTCGTACTGATAGATAGCCCCGCGCACCGGGTCGCTCTGGGTGTCGGAGGCACAGGCGTTGCAGGTCGAAGCGATGCTCACGTAGAGCTTGTGGTTGCCGTCGAGGGCCAGGTTTTTGAGTTGGTGCCCGTAGTTGCCCTTCAGCTCGGGCGTGCTGGCGTCGGGCAGGCCGGCGATGATGACCTGGCGGTTCTGGCCGGTGAGGTCGCCAGCTTGGTACACGTAGCGGTTAATCTGGTTGCTTTCGCTTAAGTACAGGTACGTGGTGGTGCCAATGGTGTGGAACACGAGGTCGTGCGGGTTGCGCAGGCCAGTCACAAAGTCGGTGACCACCGGCGGACCGCCCGCGCTGCCGGGCCGCACCAGCGCCACCTTGCCCGCCCCGGGCTGCGACACCAACAGGTTGCCGTCGGGCGTGAGGGCCAGGAACCGGGCCCCTGGCACCCGCGCGTACACGGCAATGGCGAAGCCCGCCGGCACTTGCAGCGTCCGCGGCACGTCGAACGGGGCGCTGGCCAGGGCCGCGGGCACCGCGAGCGGCACGGAAACCGCTGCGGGCAGCTGCGCCCAGGCGGGGCCCGCCAGGCTCAGGCTCAGGCCGGCAGCTAACAGGTAACGGCCCGCGCCCAGCGCGGCTGATTTGTAGAAAGCGGTGCTCATATAGGACGGGGGGCTAGTGGGAATAAAGGCAGGTTACCAATCACTTAAGCTACTGTTTTGCGTCGCCAAAAGTTCACCCATTCAGCTATTGAAACCTAAGCCAGCACAAACGGTCATGCGCATCGGGCGTCCGCGCCGCCAAAGCATCCTTTTACTGCTAATTAATCATGGCTTACTGCCACCGGATGGATGCTGCGCGGTACTTTGCATGGCGTTCAAGTAATTTTTTGCCGAGTTTCTTTCCCCTTTCAGGAAAGCGGGCCAACGCGTCTTTCGCCTGTAACTTGGCCCGCCGGGCTTGGGGCCCCCGGCCGGCCCGCCGCCTGCTTTTGCTCCGCCCGCCTTATGCCCACCGCCGTCCCGCCGCCCGCCGCGCCCGCTTTCCCGCGCGCCCTTCCGTTCATCATCGGCAGCGAGGTGGCCGAGCGGTTCAGCTACTACGGCATGCTCACCATCCTGCCCACGTTTCTGGTGGCGCAGTTCTTCAACCCCACCCACAGCGGGGCCCTGACGGCCGGGGCCGAGGCGCGGGCCAACGAGCTGGTGCACTCGTTTTCGGCCCTGGGCTACGCGCTGCCGGTGGTGGGGGCCCTGCTGGCCGACTGGGTGCTGGGCAAGTACCGCGTCATCCTGTACCTGTCCATTTTGTACTGCGGCGGGCATGCGCTGCTGGCCGCGTTCAGCCACGACTTGCCCGGCTTCCGGTTGGGGCTGCTGGTGGTGGCGGTCGGCATGGGCGGCATCAAGTCGAGCGTGACGGCCAACCTCGGCGACCAGTTCACGCCGGCCAACGCCGCGCTGCTGCCCAAGGCCTACGGCTGGTTTCAAATGGCCATCGACGTGGGCGCGGCGGGGGCCACGGTGCTCACGCCGCTGCTCTACAAGCACTTCGGGCCGGCGGTAGCTTTCGGGGTACCGGGGCTGCTAATGGCCACGGCGGCGTTCACCTTCTGGGCGGGGCGGCGGCGCTACGTGCGGGTGCCGCCCACCGGCCTGCGGGCGGGCCTGCGCCAAACGCTGGGGCCCGGCGAGGGCCGCGCCGCCCTGCGCCGCATCGGGGCGGTGTTCGCCTTCGTGCCCGTGCTGTGGATGCTCAACGAGCAAAGCTCCTCGGAGTGGGTGCTGCAAGCCACCCACCTCAACCGCGAGCTGTGGCCGGGCTTCACGCCACTGGCCGAGCAGCTGCAATTGGCGGGCATCGTGTTCGGCATCGGCCTGAACCCGCTGCTCACCTACGGCGTGTACCCGGCCCTGGCCCGGCGCGGCCTACGCGTGACGCCGCTGCGGCGCATGGGCGCGGGCATGGTGGTGGCGGCGCTGGGCGTGGCCATCGTAGGCGGGGTGCAACGCAGCGTGGACGCCGGCGGCCACCCCTCGGCGTGGTGGCAGGTGCTGGCCTACTGCGTGCTGGTGGCCGGCGTTATCACGGTGGCCATCACGGGCTTGGAGTACGCCTACACCCACGCGCCCCGGGCCCTCAAAAGCCTCACCACGGCCCTGTGGGTGCTCACCATCGCGGTGGCCAACTTCGGCCTGAGCCTGCTGAACGGCAGCATTGCGCGGGGCGGCTGGCTGGCCGGCCTGCACGGGGCCAACTTCTACTGGTTTTCGGTGGCGCTAATGGCCGTGAACGTCACGCTGTTTGCCCTAGTGGCCAGGCGCCTGCGCGAGGAGGTGTACGTGGGGCCCACTGCCAGCTGAGGAAAGCTGTTCCGGCCGGCGGCCACGGCTTCCTGCGTTCGGCTGGGCCGCCGGCCTGGGTAGCCAGCCAGCGGAGGGGCCCAGCTGCGTAGTAGCCAGCGGACAGGCTGCCCGGGCCTGGCCCTCACCATTGCAATTATTTTATTGCTAACTACTTGCTAGAAATACCCCTGGTATTGATGGAGCTGAGGAGGCGGCCGCCATATTTATAAACTTTTATATTCATTAATATAAAAGTTTATAAATAATATTCGTATAATTGAATACTTTTTGATTTGCTGCTCGGTCGGTCGGCCGTTCACAACCAGCAAAATGGGGGCAACTAAGCTAGCCGCGGGGCCCCAGATTTTTTCACTCATCCATTTCCCAATCCCAGCCAGAATGAAAGATCCTTACGCAACAACGGGTTGGCTTGCGGGCCTGCTTTTGATGGCAGGCCCCGTGCTCGGGCAGAACTATGAGCAGATGGCCAAGCAAATCGTCAACACCTCGGCCGCGGTGAAGCCCGGCGAACTGGTGATGATTACCGGCGGGCAGTTTACCATGCCCCTAATGGAAGCCATTGCCGTGGAAGTGGCCCGCGCGGGCGGCCAGCCGGAAATGATGGTGAATACCGATAAGGTGGCGCGGGCCATCGACATCGAAATGCCGGAGTCGGCCATTCAGGCCTCCAAGAACGACAACTGGCTGTTGCAGTCGGACGTGCTGATTACGCTGCCCCAGCTGGAAGACAGCAAGGCCGTGCTGGCCGGCATGACCCCGGCCCGCGAGGCCAAATTTAACAAGGTGGCCGCCGAGGGCGGGCTCAGCAAAAAGCTGGACGCTACTAAGTTGCGGGGCGTGTTTGTGAGCTACCCCAGCAAAAGCCTGGCGGCGAACCAGCAGTTGGACTACCCCAGCTACGAGCAGATGGTGTGGGCGGGCATCGGCACCGACTACGCGGCCGTGGCGGCGCAGGGGGAGCAGCTAAAGCAGCTGCTGGCCACGGGCAAGAAGGTGCACATCACGTCGCCCGCGGGCACCGACCTGACTTTTCAGCTCGCCGCCCGCCCGGTGTTCGTCGACGACGGCGTGGTGTCGGCCGCCGACCAGCAGGAGAAGCTCATCTACAACCGCACCGCCCGCTTGCCCGGCGGGCTGGTGTACGGCACCTGCCAGGAAACCTCCGCCACGGGCCGCCTGGCGGCCTCGCCCACCACCTGGAACGGCAAGCCCGTGCGCGGGTTCAAGGGCGACCTGAAAAACGGGCAGCTGACCAACCCCCGCGCCGACGCCGGGTCCGAAGATGTGCAGAAGTGGCTCGCGGCGGCTGACCCCAGCGTGGCGCAGGTTGGCTACTTTTCCATCGGCCTGAACCCCGACATGAAGCCCCAGGAGCAGAAAGGCTACAACCCGGGGACGGCCGCCGGCATGGTGTACGTGGGCATGGGCAACAACAAATTGCTGGGCGGGGCGAACCAAGCCGCAGGCGGCACCAGCTTTCCCATCGCCAACGCGACCGTGGAGGTAGACGGCCGCGTGCTGGTGCGCAACGGCCAGCTGGTGTCCCCGGTAATAGCCAGTGCCGCTCCCATAATTAGGAAAGCCCAGAAGTAGGCCGGCGCGGCTTCTGTTTGCGTTTCAAAGCTGCTTCCGCGCTGGCCGCATTTCGTAACACCCTCGGGCCCACTGGCCTGGGGGTGTTTTTTTTATTGCCAGTACCAGGGCTGAACCGCGCCGGCACGCCCGGCAGAACAGCCCGCTGGCTTGGGTATTGCCTCGTGGGGTGGTTTGTTGAACGGGCGGTACGTAATCCGCCTGCCGGGGCCCTGATTGCCGGTTGGTGCGGCTTGGCGTAGCTTCGCAGGCCTTGTATAGGGGCCCCGAATCTTCGTTTTTTATTTTCCTTTCTTTGATGACTCACATTACCCACTACTTGCGACAAGGGCTAGCCGCCGCGCTTTGCCTGGCCGCGCCGCTGGCCGCCACCGCCCAAAAGAAACCCGCCGCCAAAGCGGCCAACGCCGAAAGCGCCATCCACGAGGCCGACATCAAGCGCGACTTGTACGCCCTGGCCGGCGACCACTACCGGGGCCGCGAGGGCGGCACCCTCGACGAGCTAAAGGCCAGCGTGTGGCTCGTGGACCAGATTCGGGCCACCGGGATGCTGCCGGCCGGCGACGACGGCACCTACTTCCAGTGGTTCAATATGCAACGCACGCGCCTGGGCAAGAACAGCACGCTGCGCATTGGCATCCACGACGTTAAGTTGAACGAGGACGGCGTGGTGGTGGCCCCCACCAACGCCAGCATCACGGCGCCGCTGGTGTTCGTGGGCACGGGCTCGGCGGCGGAGCTGGCCAAGGTGGACATCAAGGGCAAGGCCGTGGCAGTGCAGATTGCCGGGGCCCCCACCGATGGCATCAGCTACCGGCGCTACGTGTTTGGTAAGTTCAGCGGGCAGGCCGGCGAGCTGGTGAAGGCCGGCGCCGTGGCCGTGGTGTTCGTGTCGGACGCGCCCGCGCAAGCCGTTTACGATCATTGGAGCCACGTTTTTGAGCGCGGGCGCTACAGCCTGCCCGGTGTGGCCAGCACCAAGGTGGTAAGCACGCCGCCCGTAATCTGGCTGCCCGCCAGCGCCGCCAGCTGGGTGCAGCAGGCCGGCCAGCAGTTCAGCACCGAGCTGAAGGTGGAGAGCTTCCAGTACCCGTCTGTGAACCTCGTGGCCAAGATGCCCGGCACCGACGCGCAGCTGAAAAAGGAGTACGTCCTCTTCAGCACCCACCAGGACCACGACGGCGTGCGGGCCCCCATCGCCGGCGACTCCATCTACAACGGGGCCGATGACAATGCCACCGGCTGCGCGGCGCTGCTGGCCATCATGCGGGCCTTCAAGCAGCAGCCGGGCCGGCGCTCGGCCCTGTTCGTGTACCAGGGCTCGGAGGAGCGCGGCCTCATCGGCTCGACCTACTTTTCGGCCCACCCCACCGTGCCCGAAAAGAGCATCGTGGCCGTGCTGAACGCCGAGATGATGGGCCGCAACGCCCCCGACAGCGCCGCCCTGCTGGGCAGCACGCCGCCCCACATGAACTCGTCGGACCTGGTGAAAACCGCCCTGGCCGCCAACCAGGGCCCCGGGGGCCCTAAGTTCAAGCTCGACACCGAGTGGGACAAGCCCACCCACCCCGAGGGCTGGTACTTCCGCTCCGACCACCTGCCCTACGCCCGCCTGGGCATCCCGGCCATCATGTACACCTCGCTGCTGCACGTCGATTACCACACCCCGCGCGACGAGCCCCAGCGCATCGACTACGCCAAGCTTACGCGCATGACGCAGTGGATGTACCTCACCGGCTGGGCCGTGGCCAACCGCACCGCGCCCCCCGCCCGCGAGCCCGGCTTCAAGCTGGAACGCTAAAGTGGTTTCGAGGTCCGTGTGCGAGAACCTCACCCCCGGCCCCTCTCCAAAAGAGAGGGGTGCCAGTCGGCAGCTTTAAACCAGTTTTAAATCGTTGAACGCCACCCTCTCTTTGAGAGCGGGGGTGAGGCTCCCATGCAAGGACTCAGAAACGACTAACTAATCCATCCCTATTACCATGAACCTAACCAACGCCCAATGGGCCTTTGTAACGAGCCGCTGGCTGCTGGGCGTGGCCTTTTTATCGCACTTGCTGGTGCGGGGCCCTAAACTGGCGGCGTTTCAGGCGGGGGTGGTGAAGCAGTTTGCGGGCACGGTGCTGCCGGCGGCGCTGGTGGGGCCCTACGCGCTGGCGCTGCCGCTCGTGGAGGGCGCCATCGGACTGCTGCTGCTCATCGGCCTATTCACGCGGCCGTCGCTGGTGGCGGCCATGCTGGTGCTGATGAGCCTGGTTTTCGGCAGTAGCCTGCTGGAGCAGTGGGCCACGGTGGGCACCCAGCTGCTGTATGGTTTGTACATTTTTGCCCTGCTACTGCACGTGCAGCACAACCGCCTGGGCCTCGACCGGGTTGGTAAGTACCGCTGAACCCGGAACCGGCGCAGCGAGCTGCTGCTAGCCGATAATTGCTCACTGTTAATTAAAAAAATGCGCCACATCACCGCCGCCGATATCCACGGCTTCGAGAAAGTTTTCCGCCTCAACTTCGTCAACGGTCTACCGGGTTTTAAATCGGCCAACCTGGTGGGCACGGCTTCCCCCGACGGCTTTCCCAACCTGGCCATTTTCAGCTCCGTGATTCACCTGGGCTCCAACCCGCCCCTGCTGGGCATGGTCACGCGCCCCGCCACCGTGCCGCGCCACACCTACCAGAACATCAAGGACACCGGCGTCTACACCCTTAACCACGTGCCCACCGACAAGGTGGCCGGGGCCCACTACACCTCGGCCGATTTCCCGCCCGGCATTTCGGAGTTTGGGGCCTGCGGCTTCACGGCCGAGTACCACGACGGCTTTCCGGCCCCCTACGTGGCCGAAAGCGCCGTTAGCATTGGCCTGCGCTTTCTAGAGGAGCACGCCATCAGCAACGGCACCGTGCTGATGGTGGGCACCGTCGAGCACGTGTACCTGCCCGCCGCCGGCCTGCGCGACAACGGCACCCTGGACCTGGTGGCCATGGGCACGGCCGCCATCTCGGGCCTCGACGGCTACCACGCGGTGGAGCCGCCCGTGCGCTTCGGCTACGCCCGGCCCGGCAAGCCCCCAGTGGCCGAATAGCCTTCCGGTTTCCCTTTTTAAACGCGCAAAAGTGCCCGCCCCAGCGTGTGGAGCGGGCGCTTTTGCGTGCGTGGGGGCCCTAGTTTTCCATGCGCTGGCGCCAGGTGCGCTCCGCGTAGCGGTTAGGGTTCTGGACCCTGGGCGACCAGGCGGCCGGGCTTTTCTTCTTTGGGCTGCGCACGACCCAGGCCGCGACGCCCGCCAGGGCCCCCGCCACGAGCAGGCCCTTTACCCAGGGGCTGAGGACGGGCGGGGGCACCGAGCGCACGCCGGTGGCATCGGCGGTGGCTGGGGTGTGAGCGTAGCGGCCGATTTTGGGCCGGGCCAATTTGTCGAATTGCCGGGCCAGTTGCAGCAGCTGCTCGCGCAAGGCGGGGCCGTGCATGGCAATGCCGTGGCCGGTGGCAGCCACCTCGGGGGCCAGGCCCGCCAAGCGCTCCACCGAGTCGCGGGCCGCGTCCCAGTCGGGCGTGAAGTAGGCCGGCGGGCCGTGCACCCGTTGCTTTTGGGTGAAGGTGGCCAGGCCCGACTCGCCCACGACGGTCGTGAAGGCGTCGCCCGCCACCAGCACCCGGTCGTCTTCCTGGAAAAAAGACACGTGCCCGAAGGTGTGGCCCGGCGTGTGCAGCCAGCGCCAGCCGGGCAGGCCGGGCACGGTGTGGTCGGCGGGCAGCGCCTGCACCCGGGGCCCCAAGTCGAGCGGTTTTTTGGGGTACAGAAACGAGAGGTAGGCCATGGCGCCGCCGCCCACGGTGGGGTCGGGCGGCGGGTAGCTGGAGCGGCCGGTGAGGTAGGGCAGCTCCAGCGGGTGGGCGTACACGGGCACGTCGGGCCAGGCTTCGAGCAAGCCGGGCAGGGCGCTCACGTGGTCGAAGTGGCCGTGGGTGAGCAGGATGGCCACCGGTGGCGTGGGGCCGAACACCGCTTCGGCGTGCTGCTGGACTTTGCCGGCCGAGCCGGGCAAGCCGGCGTCGATCAGTACCCAGGGGCCCGGCGGCTGCGCGGGGGCCACCGCCGCGTAGTAGAGGTTCACGAACACGTCGCGCAGTACCCACAAGCCGGGCACCACGGGCATGAAATCGGGCGTACTGGCCCGCGAAGCGTGGTTGGAAAGCATAAGGCGGAAAGGAAAACGGTGAGCTGTACGGTTCTCCTCCTACGTGGCCGCCCGCCCCGTGTTTCCGTCGCGCTGAGGCCTGGGCGCCGGGCCCAGCCATTAAAAAGCCCGCTGCCGGATGTGTAGCGGGCTTTTCTTGTTTAAAAACGCAGCTAATTAACAGCCAGCGGCCAGCAACCTTATTTAGGGGCCTGGTTTTTATCAACCGGCGTTTTGCTGTTGCTCGTCGATTGGTCGGTTACGGGGGCCAGCTTGCCGTTGGCCGACTCGGGCGAGCCGACGCTGCTGCCGGCCGGGGCCGAGTTGAGCTGGGCCTTGACGCCGCCCTTCTTGATGTCCGCGGCCGAGCCTTCGCCGCCGGCGGGCTCCACGCGCTGGCGGTCGCTGATGCTGTCGCGCGAGACGTCGGAAGTGTGCCAAGTGGGCGTCCAGCTGAAGTTAGAGGTTAATTGCGGGTTGTGGCCGGGGCTGTAACGGTAGTCGCAGGCGGTGAGGGCCGGGGCGGTGCCCAGCAAAACCAGGACGAGGCGGAGGGTGCGGTTCATGAGCGGAACGGTAAAGAGTATTTACCCCCAAAGTACGTAGTTTTTGAGCGGACGGCTGCCCGGCGGGGCCGGTTTCAGCCGTAATTTCCCGGCCCCGTCCCACCTGTTGCCATGCCCAAACTTCCCCCCGAAGGCCAGCCCTCCCGCCTGCGCCGCGCCCTGGCGGCCGCGGGCCGCGTGGCCACTGCCCCAGCGCGGGGCGCCGCCTACCTGGTGGGCTCGGCGCGTGCGCACCAGCATTTCTTCCTCCCGGTGCTCAACGGGGCCCTGGGCGACCAGCTAGCCGCCCGCGCCGACCCGCGCGCCCTGTGCCTGAGCTTCCGCGTGGGTGGCCACGACGTGCCCGTGGCCGCGCTGGGCTTGCAGGGGCCCCGCCAAAAAACGGTGGTGTTTGTGCACGGCCTGATGGGCGACGAGCAAATTTGGCAAACCGGCTTCGACGACGCGCCCGGCTACCGCCGCTACGGCCCCCGCCTGGCCGCCGAGGCCGGCGTGCGCGCCCTCTACGTGCGCTTCAACTCCGGCCTGCACCTCTCCGAAAACGGGCGCGCCCTCAGCCGCCTCCTCACCGAGTTGGCCACCACCTACCCCGATGCCCTCGGCGAGCTGGTGCTGGTGGGCCACAGCATGGGCGGCCTCATCATCCGCTCGGCGGGGTATTACGGGAGCGAATCAGAATCAAAAGCTGCCCCTGAAACAAACGGCGAAGCAGCAAAAGAGCCAGCCCCTGCCCACGACTCATTTTTAATTTTTAATTCTGAATTTTTAATTCCTACCCCTGCCCCGTGGCTGCCGCACTTGCGGGCGGTATTTCTGCTGGGTACGCCCAACGACGGCTCGTGGCTGGAGCAGAACAGCCACTTCGCGGCCCACCTGCTCCAGCGCATCGACCTGTTTCCGACCCGGTTCCTGAGCAACGCCCTCAACCAGCGCAGCAACGGCATCAAGGACCTGCGCCGCTCCATTCTGGTGGATGAGGACTGGCAGGGTGCCCACGCCGCCGACCGGGCCGCGCCCCGCACCGCGGTGCCGCTGCTGCCCGGCGTGGCCTACCACATCCTGATGGGCTCGTGGCTGAAAACCAACCGGCCCGCCGCCCTGCGCCAGTACTTCGGCGACGGCCTGGTGAGCCGCAGCAGCGCCCAGGGGGCCGCTATTTTTGGCAACGAAGCCGCCCTGCCGCCCGGCACCAGCGTGCGCACCGTCGAGTTTCAGCAGCAGCACCACACCGGCCTCCTCACCCACCCCGAGGTGTACCAGTACCTCAAGCACTGGCTCTAAAAACGACGAAGCGAGCAGGCGCCCATCCATGGCCGCCTGCTCGCTTCGCTGCTAAAACTGCGCCGGGGCCCTAGTTGGTGGGTGAGCTGCCGGGGGCGGCGGCGCCGGTGCCGGGGCCCGTGCCCTTGGGGCTGGTGCTGCCGGCGGTGGTGCTGCCAGCGGGCAGCGCGCTGCTGGGCTCGCCGGTGGCGGCGGCTTCCGCGGTGGCGGTGGTATCGGCCGGGGAGACGGGCGTGGACGACGTGGCCGCCGCATCGGTGCTAGTCGTGGTGGTTTCGCTCGTGCCTTTGCTGTCGCAGCCGCTGAGTAGCGCGCCGCCCAGCACAGCGGCCAGGGAAATCTGGGAGAGTTTCATAAGAAGTTGGCTGAAAAGAAGAACTGTATGTAAAAAAACGTACCGGGCTATACGGATAATTCCGGCCGGCGCACGGCCCGGGAAACACTTTTTTTCAGCCAAGTGCCTGCTGGCTACGCGCCCGCTCCTGGCTACCGGGCCGCTGGCCCGAGGACCAGTGGCCCCACCGGCGGGCCGAATTGAATTGGATGATGCCGCGCTGCCAACCGGGGCCCCGGCCGCTACGGCCGCTTGCGCCGGCACTCGGCCTCGTACACGCGCCGGCCCAGCTCGCGCAGAAACGGGAAGCCAATGGCGTCGTATTCGTAGTGGTCGTCGTTGAGAATGCCGTTGACGTTCACGTACACCACGGCGCTGAGCAGGAACTCAACGCCCCGCGCCGAGTCGCCACGTAGGCGTTATCAATGAGGAAGCCGTAGGCCTGGCCGATTTTGTTGAACACCCGCACGCCCGGCGGCAGCGCGGCCTGCCCGCCCCCGCCCAGCAAAAACTTGGCGTAGGTGGCCGGGTAGTGGGCGGCGTCGTAGCGCGGGTGCGGGCTGGCGGCGGGGGCCTGCGCCATCGCCGTGCGCAGCAGGGCGTAGTCGGCCGGGGCCAAAGCCAGGCGGCGGCGGGCGGGCAGCGTTTCGGGGAAGAGCACGGCGCGCAGCACCCGCTGCTGGTCACGCAGCGGGAACACGTTTTTCTGGCTCAGGTCCAGGGGCCCCGGCACTACCGCGCTGCCCACCACGTGGGCCCGGCCGACGGCCATGCCGCGCAGGCGCCAGTGCGGCACGGCCCGGCCAGTAGGCGGCGGGCTGGCGGTACAGCAGCCGGCGGCCGCCGTATCGGCATAGAAGCTGACCGGGTTGGTGTGGAGCGAGCCGGGCGGCCCATCGCCCACCGCCAGACGGCCGCGATGCGGGTGCGGCGCAGGCCCAGCGTGCCGCAGCCCGGCCGTGCAGGGCCCCGAGCCCCACG
>NZ_MDZA01000057.1 GCF_001816125.1 Hymenobacter coccineus
AACTCGTGATCAAAGTGGGCAGAAGAAAAATAACACATGGCCCGAAGGTACATGCTCTACAGGCCAGTATGGGTTCGATGTTTACTTAGTTGTAGGCTTATGTTTGGCCTTTTGATCATCTAAAAAACCTTCTAAAGGGGCAAGTCCCAAGGTGGCGCGTCGGATATTTACTTTCGCCGGCTCGAGGAGTGGTTCCCGCGCCACTAGGCCAGCGTTATCGCCCTGATATGCCAGTTGCGTCCCATATACTTGTGGCCGCCCAGCGCCCAATTCTATTACGTCGGTCAGGATGGCAAACATCATATCATCGACGTTATCTTTCTTGATCTCCTTGGCCATTAGTCGCTGAAGACGCTGTTGCAATTCTGGGAGACGGTTATAGCGCAGTACTAATTCCCCAAAACGCTGCGAAGTAGTTTGGCCTACCATGGTATAAGTGGGAAAGCCGTACCGGGCCGTGAGGTCGCGTATTCGGTATTGGTCCCGTTCAATGGTGCTCGCACAGGCGCGTTCAGCTATTGTCCGGGCACTATCGCCTTGCGCACTAGCCCATCGTTGGTACACTTGTGCCTCGACTCTGTATATGCTATCCAGTGTGCTTTGGAAGTTCGGCTGTTCTATTTTCTTCTGAGCGCTCACCGGGATAGATAATAACGTAGCCCCTGTAAATACAGCGAGTATCAATGGTTTCATAGCAAAGCAGCTTTATGAAAAATGGCAGTTGTACGTGTCGGCAAGTTAGGGCTTTTGCTAGAGTTTATGATAGGTGTCTTATTAAAAAATTACATATTCAGTTATTTTTCATTTTTACTTGTAAAAGGATGAAGCAACGGCTAAGTTTGAATATTGAAAAGTTAAGCCGTTCATGACCGATGCCTTTCAAGTCTCTCAAGGAGTCGCGCAATAGCAGGAACAGAAAAAAACGGTAAGCCCGTTGGACCGCCAAAAAATACCTGTTTTACTTCGATAAGTCAGCTTGTGAATTAAGAATAAGCGGTTGATATGTGAGATGAGCAAAAGCTGCTTACCTACTAAGAAACAACCTGCTTTTCTCATAATCGCCTCTACAGCATCAAGAACGGCATTTTATGGGATGGTCTCTCTGCTTAAAATTCCTTACCGTTGTTTTCCGTTCCTACTATTGTGTACCCACTTTAATTACTTACGGGCGTTCGGCAATTATTCACCCCAGCTGGTGACTCAACGGGTATTCCGTGTGCAGCATTGATAAGTTCCCGAATCCTTGTCACCTTTTCACCTCTCCTACCAGGTGCTCTCCTAATCGCTTTCCGTCAGCTTGAGGAGGTCTTTTCTCTTACTCAAGTTTCTTGCTTACGTCATATACGTTACAATTCTACCCGCTTGTATGCTTGCCTCCTTGTCCCCAGCCCACTGGCTGGTCGTCCTAGCCCTGTGCCTGTTAAACTTAGCCCCGATTTGTGGTCAAGATTTTTCCGAAAGGGACCGAGCAGTTGCGCAACCTCTTAGTGGAAAAGGGTTCGGAACCGCAGCTATAGGGGGGGTCTCCGTGAACTTATTTACAGGAACAGCCAGCCCTGAGTACCCCTTGTGTGAATTGCCAAGTCGGAACCTGCACGTTGCCATTTCCTTAAGCTATGTGGCCGGTAACGGGGTGCAAGTCACCAGCGTCGCTTCAGAAGTGGGAACCGGTTGGGCCTTGAACGCCGGGGGCAACGTCAGTTGCGAGGTACGAGGACGGCCCGACGAATTCGATACAGAACCGAAGACGTGGTTAGCAACCCTGATCAACCGCACCGGGGGGACGGGCCCCGCCCGCAAGTTTTGCGAAGGAAAAGATACCGAATACGATGTTTATCACCTGATTGCACCAGGCATGCAAGCAGATTTTGTTATTAACACTCCTGAAGGGACCCCTTTACAATCAGAAGTTTACGTTTTAAATGACCGCACAATAACGATTGAGCCACGCTATTGGACGGGCACAGGAAGCCGTCGGATTGTCTCTTTTTTGGCTACTGATTCAAAAGGCACGAAATACACATTTGACCAGCAGTCAAGCACTCGCGTCCAGACCGAAACCAAGCAAGTGCGCACAGGCAATCTTTCGGGTAAAGACGATTATACGTACACTGCCAAGTGGCATCTAACCAAGATCCAGGACGCGACGGGTGATGAAATCAGCTTCTCTTATCAGTACTACAACGCTGCGCCGGTAGTTTACAAAAATTACGCCCATAATACCATCGCTTATACTGGTTGTAACTCATCAGAGCAGAATTGCCAAACAGCATCACCAACTGCAAACAGCTACCTCGATAACCAATACGAAACCACTACCACCATCCAGCCAACGTCGGCCTACAGTATTTCATACATTTTTTCGGCTACTGGTTACGTTCGCTTTTACCGGGACCTGTACGACCGGCGGGACGCCCCTGGCGAAAAAGCGCTGAACAAGGTGGAGCTCTATAATCGGGCAGGCGCTTCGATTAAAAGTTTCCTGTTCAGCTACAGCTACTTTGGCTCTTCATCGAGTACCAGCGCAGAAGATGTACGGTTGCGCCTGGATAAGGTCACAAATAGAAGTAATAGCTGTCAGGCCACAAGCACCGAGTTTTCCTACCGTGAATATGGGCCGTCGGTCTCGCGTAGGGCCACGAACCGCGACTATTGGGGCTACTTCAATGACAATACGAGCGGGCAGCTGCTGCCGTATGTAGAGGCACGTTATGCCTACGGGGACCGTACGCCTTCCGCTGGCCTTACGGCTCAAAACGGCATCCTTTACAAAATCAAACACGGGACCGGGGCCTACACAGAGTTAACGTACGGTCGTCAAGTCGATGGAACCGGCGCTAGGATTGGAGGGGTGCGCTTAGAGCAACTACGCATTCATAACGGCGTTAATTCGGCTCAAGACCAGTTGTTCAGCCTCAATTACAATACGTTTTTCCCGGCAACTGGCACCTTCTCTGCTACTTCTTCCGCTCCCCCCGTAAAAACGCCGCAACTGTTCGAATGGCAAAAGGTGCGTTTCTCGACCATTTATTCGGGGGGATGGGGCGGTTATGGCCAGCAACTAAATATTTGTGATACGCAAGACGACTTGATTGACAAGTTTCTTTACCGTAGCAGTGATCCAATAGAACCTGTTGCTCTGGATTACATCCATTACCAGTGGGTCACGGTTCGGCACGCGAACGGTTCTCAAACAGCTTACCAATTCACAACCGCACAAGATTACCCTGACGCATACAATTCGGAATCGGTTAAAGTCACCTCGGATCCTTATAACACCGATTTAGGTTGTTATACTGCGGGGGGACTGCCAACCAAAGACGGTGGCAGTTGCAACGGCGATCCACTGGCTCCGCACCGGGCCGGTGATTACTTGGGCCTGCCGCAAGACCAACGTCCCTACGGCATCTTGAACAGTGCCGCGCATAAGCGCGGTTTGGTGCTGCAACAGGTGGACTTAGACGCCACGGGTCGCTCGGTAAGCCAAACAACCAACGAATACGATTTTTCCCAGCCGGACATTGCCCCGCTCAAGTCCGTTGTCGTCGGCAAAGAGCGGTACGCGTTTGGCTACATCATGTACAACTACTACTATAACGCCAAGGTATACAAGCACGAACGTAGTTGGATTCCTTTACTTCGGCAAACCGTTGTGCGCTTTGACCAGCGGCGAGGTAACCCGGCAGCTATTGCTTCACAAAGCCAGGTCACGGAGTATACTTACAAAAATTATTTCGTCTGGACAATAAAGACATACAACCCCGCAGGAGGCGATGCCCAGGTGACGGCGTACCAAAGAGTAAAGGATGGGGGAGCACCGGTGGAATTGATTAATGCCCGGAGTTACGCAAGTGCAATCCAGAAAGAAGAATACCGCTTAGATGCCGCCGGAAACAAGAAGGGTTCCCTTTTCAGCTATTACGAATACCAACCCAATAGTAGCAACTACGTGCGTCCCGTGCGCACAGGCTTCTGGGACCCCGCCTCCGGCGTAAATCAGCGGCAGTACCAAGTGCAGGCGGTTGAGTTTGACGAGTACGGCAATACAATTAACTTGCAGACCGCGGCAGGGCTATGGACCGGTACGCTGAGAGCCCATAACCAACTGCTGCCCATTGCGACGGTAGTCAACGGTAAATTTGGCAATGGGGTGGCCACCGCCGGGCACAGCAGTTTTGAAGATGATGGGAATCCCAATCAATGGGGGTGGAACGGTACTTACGTTTACGAAGCCAAAACGGGCCTACGCAGTGTCCAGCTTTCGGCAGCCAACGCCATGTATGGCCCCGGCAAAGTGTTCACATTAGTGCCTAAAGACCAGCATGGCAAGTACGTGCTATCCTGCTGGGCAAAAGTGCCCAAGGGCCAAGCCGGGCAGTCCCAATTGGTGATGACGACTATTGTGGCGGTTCCGAGCGGCAACAATTCGTGGCGGGGCGTCGAACTGCCAGTTAGTAGTAATCAGGAATGGCAGCAGTACCGGATTGTGGTTGACTTGGACGATCCTGCGATTAGCGCTACGCTGCCTGTCAACCAGAACATAGACCTGCAGTGCTACCCCTGGATTGTTTCGGGCAGCGGCAACGTGCTAGTCGACGAGGTGCGGTTCCACGCCGAAAATGCCCGCATGACGTCGGCCACGTACCAGCCCTTCGTTGGCAAAACGTCCACTACTGACCAAAATAATGTGACTACGTACTATGAGTACGACGCCAATAACCAGCCTTTGCTGACAAAGGACGCTAGTGGAAATATTTTAAGCCGAACCAAGAATAATTCAACCGCGACGATACAGGAAATAGTGACGTCTGTGGCACAAACGGGTGGAAATACCTATGCAGGCACAGCGCTCACCTTCTCCGTGGCCACGCCTGGGTGCGCAACAAACATTAGTTACACCTGGAACTTTGGGGACGGGGGCACAGTGAAGGGCAGCGGCGTCCAGGCCCACACCTACGCGCAGAGCGGCACCTACCCGCTTACAGTGGTGGCCGAAGCTCCGGGATTTAATCCCGTGGAGAAAACCCTTTCCGTGCTGATTGTCAACCAATTAACTGTATATGCCACTTACAGTGGTCCTACTAATCTGGATTTGTGCAAAAGCAGTGGGCAGCAGCGCACCGTGAGCATTACGTTGCAACCGCAGCAAGGGTGCAGCGGCTATACTTACCGTTGGGAAACGAGCGAATACAACACCGGAACCAGCAGTTGGGGTACCTGGGTCGATGCCAGTAACCGCAGCAACACTTTCAGCTACTACCACGGATGGCCTCGAAAGGTGCAGGTTCGTTGCACGGTGACCGATGCTTGCGGAAATTACTCGGTGTACCAAGACCAGTTTACCAGTTACGTCAGTTCGCCGAACTGTCCTTATTAATATAGCACGCCCCAACCGTTTGGCTATGAAATCATTTTTATTAGTTCTGCTGCTTGCCGGCTGCGTGTGGATTGGAATAATTCCTCGTTGCCAAGCGCAAGCAACAATTACAGCCAGTGGTCCCTTGGCACTCACGCCCAGCGGCTCTGTTACCTTAACAGGCCCTGGAGGGTACAGTTCGTACCGCTGGACGCGCAACAATGCGGATGTGGTGGGTACCCAACCCAGTTTGTCTGTCACGACCCCGGGCTACTACCGAGTCCAAGTCAGCAATGGCAGCACCACTTCTTTGTCTGCCCCTATTCGCGTCACTGTGCTGCCAGGGTCGGGGAGCCCTGACCAGAATTATATCCAGCAGGACGTCATACTGCAAGCGGGTGTACTAGCCGAGACAGATGTAGATTTTGCACAAACCAAAAAGAGTCGCGCAATCGTCTACATGGACGGGTTAATGCGGCCTACCCAGCAAATTGCTGTTAAAGCCAGTCCCAGCAACCACGATGTTGTTAAGTTCTATGACTACACTGCTACCGGACAACAGTTGCGGCAGTACTTACCATATACCAGTGGCGCCGATGGCTTGTATAAAGCAGATGCCTTAACCAGCCAACAAAGCTTTTATTCCAACTCAGGACCAGGAAAAATAGCCCGTGAGACGGGGGGGCTAACTTATGCTGAATCTGTATACGAAGACACTCCTAGCAGTGAAATTATTGAGCAAGGCGCGCCAGGGACGTCATGGCAAATCGCAAAGGATGGCGATGGAAAATCTACTTTTCAAGGTCATACAAAGCGTGCCATAACACGTACTTGCGGCGGCGCTGAAATCACTCTATGGACTTATACACCAAGTGATGAGGGGACTATTGGGACAGCAACCAGCAGCATAGCGCCAGCTCGGACAATTACAGTTAATCAACTGACTGATGAAGACGGCAAGCTTAGTTGGAAATATACCAACATGCTTGGGCAATTAGTTGCCACTGAGGTACTGGTGAGCCCCGGAGTATCCATGATAACTTCATACGCTTACGATCAAGCCGGTCGTGTGGTGATGATTATGTCTCCGGAAGGCGTGAAGAGAATTGTAAGTGCCGGTGAACAGTTAAATAGTGATTTTATAGCCCGATGGGCGTATCTCTTCAAATTTGACTACCGAGGAAGAAAAACAAGTAAGAAAGCGCCTGGTAAAGCATGGGAATACACGGTTTACGACCGTTGGGATCGTCCCGTAGCTACGCAGGATGGCAACGAGCGCAAGCAAGGCAAATGGGAATTTGCTAAGTATGACGAGTTGAACCGAATTATTATTACCGGTCAAATTAACATTGCTCGCACTGGGGAGCAACTCACGGCCGACATTGAAAGCGCCGTTGCCGCTGGTACCATTGGTCGTTACGAGAGCAGTAATGATAATGCCACTGCCACCGTGCGGATTGGCTACACATTGACTAAGTCATGGCCTGCGACTGCTGCCGGCACCGATTTATACACGGTCAATTACTTTGATAATTATAGTTTTCTAAATGCTTCACAGGACCGGTTGCGCTACAAGCAAGAAGCATCCAGTGATTTAAGCAGTCCCAACGCGGCTTCTACTCTGACCGTTGGTTTCCCTACTATTATTCAAACACGTATCCTTGGGTCGAATAATTGGCTCATTGCCGTTACGTACTACAACGACAAAGCACGTATTCTTCAAACCACAAAAGAAAATCAACTGGGCAACGTTGATCGGGTTACCACTGAATATGATTATCCAGGCAAAATAATCAAGACCTATACTGCCCACAATGTCACGGCGAGTGGGCCAACCCACACTATTCTTTATCGCTACACCTATTACGATGATGGTTCTCCCAACGAATTGTTTGCGTGGTTCAATAAAAAGGATGGTGCTGCTGAGATTCTTTTATCTAAAAAGGAATATAATGAACTAGGCCAACTTGTTGACGAGAAGCTGGGGTTCAATCCTGCTAGTGGAAAGTACTTACAATCCATTGATTATCGATACAATACCAAAGGGCAGCCGAGCTGCCTTAACAATCGAGATTTGCAAGATGGAGTAACGACCAACGACGACCTAGACGCAGAACCCGATTTATTCGGCCTTGAACTAAAATACGATACGGACTTACAAACCGGCTCGACGGCCGCTTGCTACAATGGCAACATTGCCGAAAGTCTATGGAAAAGTCGCCGGGATAACAAGTTACGGAGCTTTGCTTACCGGTACGACAACGCCAACCGGATCATAGACGCCAAGTACGCGGCTTACAATTCAGGATGGACCGACGAAAAAGACGATGTCGGCATCAATGGCAGTGCCAGTAGCATCGGTCGTTTTACTACCAGCGACATCAAGTATGATTTAAACGGCAACATCCTCCAGATGAACCGGGTTGGTCGCCGCACTATTAGCGCAGGGGGACTACCGATCTATGGGCCTATAGACCAGTTACGGTATAACTATGGTAGCGCTGGCGGCAATCAATTGCGTAGCGTGGTTGATCAAGCCGGTCGTTCCGATGCGCCCAACGACTTTGAAGACGTTACGTCCTCTGGCGAGGAATATACTTACGACGCTAATGGGAACATGGCCAGCGACGCCAACAAAAGCCTATCCGTTAGCTACAATGAGTTGGATTTACCCAGCCAGGTCAAGGTGGGGGCTACTGCGAGTACTTCCTTTACGTACTCCGCTACGGGCGAAAAGTTTAGTCAAATCCATTCCGGTGGCAGCACTAATTCGCAGATCACTTACGTCAATGGTTTTGTATACACCACGGTCCCCGGCCCAGCGCTGTCCGTGGCTACGCCCACCGGCCGGGCCCTCTACGGGACCACGCCCGACAACGCCACCCGCCGATGGATTCAGGAATATCACATCCGCGACCATTTGGGTAACCTGCGCATTGCGTTCCGCGACGAAGGTCAAGCCCCGGTGCAACGCATGGCTGCCACAATGGAAGCAGTCAACGCGGAGAAAGAAACAAAGACTTTCGATAACCTGAACGCTACCCGCCAGTTTGATCCCAACCATGCCCACACGGGTAGCTACGCCGCCCGTCTTAATGCTGGTCAGGTCCAGCGCATGTACGGCCCCAGCGCCTCGGTGCAGGTGCACGCAGGCGATAGCCTTCATTTCGAGGCATATGGCCGCTACGACGTGCTCAAGAAAGCAGGGGTGTGGCCGGCCCTGTTGCCTGTGGCGGTAGCTGCAAATACCGACGCCCCAAGTGCGACGAGAGATGGCCAAGCCGTACCGAGGCGCAGCCTTATTCCAAGATTGGCCGCCGGCCTAACCTTGACTTGGGCGGCCATTCCACACCTGTTCCAGCGCCCGGAAAAAGTGCCACGCGCCAGCATCAAGTACGACTTCTACGACAAAGACAGCGTGCTTGTCGCCTCCGAGGTAAAGTACTTGGAACATGACGCAGCTAACGCCTGGCAGCAACTAGTGGTTGGTTTTAAAGCAAAGGAAGACGGCTATGTGGTTGCATCGGCCCAAAATGGCAGCCCCAAAGACGTATGGCTGGACGATTTTACGCTGCGTACCACCACCGTGGCGATGATTGTGCAAGAAAACCACTACGATCCGTGGGGCCAAAATTTGGTCGACATTGAAGTAGCGGGGACGCCGGACTGCAAGCAGCAGTACGGGAACCAGGAGCGCCTAGATGACGACGGGCTAGAATGGGTAGATCATGGGGCGCGTTACTACGATTCGCAACTCGGGCGGTGGCACGTGCCCGACCCGGCTGACCAATTTTCGTCGCCCTACCTCGCCATGGGCAACAATCCGGTCGTGCACACCGACCCGGACGGCAAAATTATACCGCTCCTTGTCATTGGCGGGGCTGCCTTAGTGGGCGGCATTATAAACGTGGCCGCCCACTGGGGGAAAATCAACTCCAGCCCACACGGGTTCCGGGACGGGCTGGTGGCATTCGGTATTGGCGCGGCCGCAGGCACCTTGTCCGCCGTCACGGGTGGGGCCGCCGCTGGGGCAGTGGCTACGGCTTACGGGGCCGGAGCAGCTGCTACGATTGGTGGTGGTGCAATTATCGGGGCTGTAGGAGCGGCCTATGGCAGTATCCTCGGCGGCATCGGCAACACAGCATATTTTCAAGATCCTTATTCTTTGAAGCAAATGCTCTACGACACGGCAATTGGGGCCGCGGCGGGCGGCCTGATTAATGGGGCCGTGAAAGGGGTGAACTACCTCAAAGGCCGATGGGCCCCGTCCCCACTGGGAGAGGCGCCTTTACAAACAGCATCACCTCCTTCGGACGCTAGCCCACTGAGCGATGACCAAATTGCTAAATTAGAGAATGGGGAAACTATATTCGACGGTGCTGTGGATGATGCAGGGAATCAGATGAATTCTTTTGCTGGTAATAAGGCAGGAGACGTAGCTAGTTCTTCTGCAAGACGTGTTGGAGTGCAATTGGAGACTATACAAGACGTTTACGCTAATCCTGAACTTTTAAGAGGTCGGTCACCATCAGAAATAAAAGATCTACTTGGTGATACTCCCGGATGGAGAGTAGAAACGCTAGGAAAAGGTTCGCAGGCTGGGAGGGGGATGGTTATCAAACAATACTTACCCAATGGAAATCCTTCTGGAAAATTAATACAGTGGCATCCTGGAGGTGGGCACCACGGACCTTTACCTTATTGGAAAGTCAAAGGCATACCTAATCTACCTAATTCACCAGAAATTTTTTAGAAATTGAAAACGGCTCTTTTTAATCACGTAGTCAATGTTCTGCGCCTCGTTGCTACGCCCGGGAGTATACAGGAAAAGCTGTATAACGACAAAGTTGTTGTTGCAGATGAGGTAGCATTAGACTACTCTGATGCTGTTCAGCAAGCAAATGTATTACTTATCAATAAGGAGATATCGTCAGAAATTTATGAGCAGCTTCTCTCATTAGACACAGATTTTGATCAAATGGCTAATAATCCACAATTATGGGATCGAAATGCTTTTTTGAATGATCAAAAATGGAAAAACATTAGAAACAAAGCCCTGAGTATCCTTAGTGCTATGAAAGAAACCTATGAGTTACCTTATTTAGATACCGATAATACATACATTTTCGAATAAAAACCTTTAGCATCTCGCCCTAAAATAGATTGACAACTTTTAGCTCAGAAACTATCTAATAGAAGCGTACATTCGCCGGGGTAATCCAGTAATAACCGACAGTGAACTAATACTTTTTTTTCTAAAACGGGTTGACCATCACTCCAAGCAGATGGAAAATTTATTTCTCTGCGCATAAGTTGAAAATGCGCCAGTTAGTCGGGAAAAATAACATTAGGCGGCACACTATTGAATCGGCCGTGAGCAAGCACCAAGTGTACGCTTCTCTAAATAGAGAACCAGTCAGAAGTGGAGAAAAGCGTATTTTCACTACTCAACGACTGCCCCATGAAAAAATGGACGATTCAGCGAAGCCCAAATTGTGGCGATTTTGCAACAGCAGCAAAGCGGGCAAACGGTGGCCCAAATCGTGCGCGAGCACGGCCTGAGCGAGGCCACATTTTACAGCTGGAAAAGCAAGTACGCCGGGGCCAGCGTCGCCGAGCTGACCCGGCTCAAGCACCTGGAAGAGGAAAATCGGCGGCTCAAGCAGATGTTCGCGGACTTAAGGCTAGATAATCAAGCCATTAAGGAGATTTTGCGAAAAAAGTAGCCAGCCCTGCGGCGCGGCGCCAAGCAGCGTAGGGCTTAGTAGTAAAAGGCTGGAGCCAGCGCCGGGCGTGTACGCTGGTGGGCCTGTGCCGAGGCAGTTACGCCACCCGGCCGGCGAACGAAAAAGACGAGCCGGTGCAGGAAGCCCTGCGGACCTTGTCTGGGCGGCACCCGGGCTGGGGCTTTTGGAAATTGCACCACCGGCTGCGCAAAAACGGCCTGTCCATCAACCACAAGCGTACCTGGCGCATCTACCGGGCGATGGGCTTGCACTTGCCCCGGCGGCTAAAAAAGCGCCTGCCCGCCCGCGTGAAGCAGCCGTTGGCTGTGCCCGAAGCCGCCAATGGGTGTTGGTCGCTCGACTTCACCAGCGACGTGTTGACCGACAGCCGCTGGTTTCGCACCCTCAACGTGTTCGACGACTACAACCGGCAGCTGCTGGGCGTCGAAATTGATTTCTCCCTGCCCGCCGCCCGGGTCGTGCAAGTGCTAGCCCGGCTAGTCGAATGAGGTGGTCCGATTAGGCTGGACAGTTTAGGGCGTTAAGTTGAAGAAGCTGTTGGTGAGCAAGATAGGGTAGCTGGTAGTCAAGGCTGGAATGCAGGCGCTCGTGATTGTAGTAGTCAAAATACTCGTCGACACTGGCCTGGGCGTCGGTCAGGTCCGAAAAAAC
>NZ_MDZA01000058.1 GCF_001816125.1 Hymenobacter coccineus
GGGGCCGGCAGGGGCCCGCACCGGGCGTCGAGCGAGTCGCGCAGGGCCCGCAGCGGCGCGTAGGCCACCCGGCCGCGCGCCAGGCCGATGGCCGTGATGGGCCCCGACGCCGAAAAGCTGCCGCTGCTGTAGTCGCCCAGCGGGTAATTCACGAACACGTTGCAGAGCAGCTTCTGGGTTTTGAAATCCGCGTTGTCCTTAAAGGAGGTGATTTGCAGCAGCACGTCGACCGGGCTGCGCAGGGTGGCCTCGGTGTAGGCCCCGGCCGACACGTTGCTGCCGATGACCACGCCTGCGCCCATGGCCCACACCTCCGACACCGGGAAGTTGCGCACGATGCCGCCGTCCACGAGCCGGTGTCCCTGGTAGCGCACCGGCGTGAAAAACGAGGGAATGGCCATGCTGGCCCGCACCGCCGACACGACGTCGCCGCGGCTCAGCACCTCCGGCTCGCCGGAAATCACGTCGGTGGCCACGCAGCGGAACCCGCGCCGGAACTGGCCGAAGTCCTTGGTGCGATACACCGGGAAGAACAACTCGCTGAGCTTGAGCCACAACTCTTCCGACTCGATGACGCCGCTGGTGAACTGGAACCCGCCCTTCACGAACGGCACTTCCAGGGCGTAGCGGCCGAAGTCGTCCTTCTCGGGCAGGGTGATGGTGGGCAGCTGCGCCGCGTTGGTGAGCAGCGCGTCCCAGTCGAGGCCCCCGGCGAGGCGCTCAATCTCGGCGCCCGAGTAGCCCGCCGCGTACAGCCCGCCCACGATGGCGCCCATGCTCGTGCCCGTCACGTAATCCACCTGCACCCGGGCCGAATCCAGGGCAGGGCCTTGGGCAGGCCGATGTGGGCCAGCCCCCGGGCCCCGCCCCCGCTGAGCGTGAGGCCACCCGGGGCCGGGGCCCCGGGAGCCGCTGGGCGCGCAGGGCCCCCGCGCCGGCCAGGAGCGCAACGAGCAACGCAATCCACTTTTTCATAGCACGCAGAAGAAAACAGAAACTGCCAGCCCATAAAGGGCACTCAAACAGCCGTCTAGTAAGGCACTTTCTACTTTGGGTAGCTCAGGAACCGGGGCTAATATATAATATTTATAATTCGATGTAGAACGTTGCTGATCAGCCCGGCCAAAAGAATGCCCGGCGTTGGGCCGCGGTAGGGGCCCAACGCGCCGGCCGGTCCCGGCCGCCGGGCGTCGCAATGGGGCCAACTTGACCTGTGCCCGCGAAAGCAGCGAAAAGCCGAGAAAGCGCGTCGGTTGGTGAAGGCCCGCCGCGCTGGAAGTGGGCCCGGCGCCCGCTGCGCCGCGCATTTCGCCGGCTTCCGGCCGCATTGCTGCCGCTGCCTCCGGCGCTCGTCCTGCGTTGGCAGCAGTAGTTGTGCGTTCATTTGCCCTGCGTCGGCGAGGCTGCAAGGCCCCTGGCCGCGGGTTGATTGCACTCCATTATCCCTTTGACTTTCATGTCCTCACCCACCCCATCCCTCGCCGCGGCCACCACGGCCGTCCGCACCCAACTTCTGCAGCTCCTGGAAGGCCGCCAGGCCCACCTTTCCTTCGACGCCGCCATCGAAGGGTTGCCCGCGCACCTGCGGGGCGTGCAACCCGCCGACTTGCCCTATAGCATCTGGCAGCTGGTTGACCACATCCGCACCGCGCAGTGGGACATCCTGGAGTTTTCTCGCGACGCCACCCACCAGTCGCCGCCCTGGCCGGCCGGCTACTGGACCCCCGACCCGGCCCCCGCCACCGACGCCGCCTGGGACGAGGCCCTGGCCCAAATCGCCCGCGACCGCGCCGCCTTTGAAGCCCTGCTCCACGACCCTGCCCGCGACCTGTACGCGCCCCTGGCCCACGGCGACGGCCAAACGCTGCTACGCGAAGCCCTGCTCATCGCCGACCACAACGCCTACCACTTGGGCCAGATCGTGCTGCTGCGCCGGCTGCTGGGGGCCCCGGCCGGGTAGGGCCGGGTAGGGGCCCTAATAAAGGAATCCCAACGTGCTGCGTTGCGCCGCGGGTGCGCCGGATTGCGGTGCGCAAGGCGGCACGCCCGGCGGGGCGGCGGTACCCGCGCCGTTTGCCCGGAACTGCGTAACATAGGGGCCTAGAACTAACAATGGCTGTTTTCCGGCGCGGCCGCCGCGGGGTACTTGCCTGCTGCTGGCCGGCGCCGGGCACTGGCTTTCCTTCCCACCCGCTTTGGGCCCCGGCCCGCCTCCAACCTGTGGAACAACAACCCTTTAGGAGCCGCCAGTGGTTTGGCCGCACCGGCAAAGACGGCTTTATCTACCGGGCCTGGATGAAAAACCAGGGCATTCCGGCGCATGCCTTCGACGGCCGCCCGGTCATCGGCATCTGCAACACGTGGTCGGAACTGACGCCCTGCAACGCCCACTTCCGCGACCTGGCCGAGGCCGTGAAGCGCGGCGTGTACGAGGCCGGTGGCTTCCCGGTCGAGTTCCCGGTGATGTCGCTCGGCGAGACGCTGATGAAGCCCACGGCCATGCTCTACCGCAACCTGGTGAGCATGGACGTGGAAGAATCCATCCGGGCCAACCCCGTGGACGGCGTGGTGCTGCTCTGCGGCTGCGACAAAACCACCCCGGCCCTGGTGATGGGCGCGTGCAGCGTCGATTTGCCCACGCTGGTGGTCTCGGGCGGCCCCATGCTCACGGGCAACTACCAGGGCCGCGCCATCGGCACCACCGACCTCTGGCGCCTCAGCGAAGCCAGCCGCGCGGGGCTGCTGCCGCAAGACCAGTTCGAGTCCATCGAGGCCAGCATGTGCCGCAGCGCGGGCCACTGCGCCGTGATGGGCACCGCCTCCAGCATGGCCTGCATGGTGGAAGCCCTCGGCCTGTCGCTGCCCCAAAACGCCGCCATTCCAGCCGCCGACGCGCGCCGCAAGGTGCTGGCCCACCTCTCCGGCATGCGCATCGTGGAGATGGTGCGCGAAGACCTGAGGCTGTCGCGCATCCTCACGCGCCCGGCCTTCGAAAACGCCATGATGGCCAACGCCGCCATCGGCGGCTCCACCAACTTCGCCATCCACTTGCTGGCCATTGCGGGCCGCATGGGCGTCGAGTTGGCCCTGGACGACTTCAACCACGTTACGGCGGGCATTCCGTTGCTAGCCAACTTGCAGCCCTCGGGGGAGTTTTTTATGGAAGACCTCTACTACGCCGGGGGCCTGCCCGCCGTGCTGAAGGAGCTGGCGGCCTTCCTGCACAACGACTGCCTGACCGTGAACGGCCGCACCATCGGGCAGAACTGCGCGGCCAGCGAGTGCTACAACCGCGCCGTGGTGGCACCGGTCGACCAGCCGTTCAACCCCGTGGCCGGCATCGTGGTGCTGAAGGGCAACCTGTGCGCCGACGGGGCCGTCATCAAGCCCTCGGCCGCCAGCCCGGCGCTGCTCCAGCACACGGGCCCCGCGCTGGTGTTCGAGAACATCGAGGACTTTAAGGCGCGCATCGACGACCCTGACCTCGACGTGACGGCCGCCAGCGTGCTGGTGCTGAAGAACGTGGGGCCCCGGGGCTACCCCGGCATGCCCGAAGTGGGCAATATGGCCATCCCCGGCAAGCTGCTGGCCCAGGGCGTTACCGACATGGTGCGCATCTCGGACGGGCGCATGAGCGGCACCGCCTTCGGCACCGTGGTGCTGCACGTGGCCCCCGAAGCGGCGGTGGGCGGCGTACTGGGCCTGGTGCAAACCGGCGACGTGATTACCCTCGACGTGCCCAACCGCACCCTGCACGTGGCCCTCTCCGACGCCGAGCTGGCGCAGCGCCGGGCTCAGGGCCCCCGCGCCGATGCGCTGGCCAGCCGGGGCTACGTGCGGCTGTTTCAGCAGCACGTGCAGCAGGCCCACCTGGGGGCCGACTTTGATTTTCTGCGCGGTGGCTCGGGCAGCGCCGTCATCCGCGATTCGCACTGACCCGCCGGCTGGCCGCCGCGCCGGGCCGTGGTTCGGTATGGATAAAATTGTTGATAATCAAGCAGAAAGTCGTTGTCCTCCATGATGCGTTTTGAAAATAAAGTAGCCATCGTAACGGGCGCGGGCCAGGGCATTGGCTTCGAAATAGCCCGGCAGCTGGCCTGCGAAGGGGCCCACGTGCTGCTCAACGACCTGGACGCCGACCTAACGGCGGCGGCCAGCGCGCGCATCCAGGGCCAAGCGGCGGGCACCTGCTGGCCGCTGGCCGGCGACGCGGGCGACCTGGCGTTCATCCACGCCCT
Organism: Hymenobacter coccineus; assembly: GCF_001816125.1. GTDB lineage: Bacteria > Bacteroidota > Bacteroidia > Cytophagales > Hymenobacteraceae > Hymenobacter > Hymenobacter coccineus. The sequence goes on from NZ_MDZA01000058.1 coordinate 4,239, forward strand.
GGTGGCCGACGCCACGGCCCGCTTCGGCCGCCTCGACGTCGTGGTGGCCAATGCCGGCATCACCCTGTTCGGTGATTTCCTAACGTACCCGCCCGCGTCGTTCTTCAAAGTGCTGCAACTGAACCTGGGGGGTACTTTCTTCCTGGCTCAGGCCGCCGCCAACCAGATGAAGCAGCAGGCCCATGGCGGGGCGTTGCTGTTCACGTCCTCCGTCACCGGTCACCAGGCCCACAAGCAGCTCGCCGCCTACGGCATGAGCAAGGCCGCCCTGGAAATGCTGGCCAAAAGCCTGGTCATCGAGCTCTCGGCCCACGGCATCACCGTGAATACGGTCGCGCCCGGCGCCACCCTCACCGAGCGCACGCAAGACGACCCCGCCTACGAAGCCACGTGGCAAAAGCTGACCCCCATGGGCCGGCCCGCCACCGTGGCCGACATTGCGCAGGCCGCCCTGTTCCTCGTGTCCGACCACGCCCGCCACATCACGGGCCAGAGCATAGTGGTCGACGGCGGCTGGACGAGCACCAGCCCGGGGCCCACCTAGGGCTTCCCCGCCGTTGCTCTGGGCCCCCGACTGCAGCCGTGCCCACCCATTCGCACGGGTTTGGGGCCCCGGGGCGGGTAGGCCCACGCGGCGGGCGCTGGCCGCCGATGCCGCACGCCGGGGCCCTAAAATGCGGCCGGTCCCGGCCGCGGATGGCCGGCGCCCGTACCAGTTCCCAGTTGTTTTAGCTCCGTCCCATGCCCGATTCTTCCCTCGCCGAACTCGCCGCCGCCCTGGCCGCCGATGCTTCGCCCGCCGACGCCCTGCAACACGCCCTCGACCTGGTGGGGCCCCACCTGCGCGCCGACCGCTGCTTTCTCTATGTGCGCGACCCCGCCCAGGGCCGCGGCCGCATCGCCCTGGTTTGGCGCCTAGACGAGGCCGTGCCCGACCCGCGCCACGACTGGCAAGACGACACCGGCGACCTGCCGCAGCAAGACCCGCTGTTCCGCGCCGCGCTGGCCGCCCGCCCCTCCGTGTTCGTCGACGACGTGCTAGAGGCGGGCCCCGAGGTGCTCAACCAGGAATTTGAGCGCACCACCTTCGGCCACCGGGCCCTGGTACACGCCCATATCACCGACCACGGCCAGCTCTGGTGCATCTTGCAGCCCTGCGTGTTCGGCCACCCGCGCCACTGGACCGCCGCCGAACGCGCCTACCTCGACGCCGCCGTGCCGCTGTTCCTGCCCGTGGTGCAGGCCTACATGCGCAGCCTCGGGAAGGTTTAGCCGTCCGGGCTGCGCACCAGACTTGGCAAGCGTGAAATACTATTTTTCAACCGCTTAGCACCACTGCCTCCTCGGGTGTTGCCCGGCGTTCTTTGCCCGTTGGGCCCGCCGCCGGGTCGCTGCGCGGGGCCCCGGCCCGCCGGCAGGCCGGGCCCCGCGCTTCCAGCTTTTAACCCTAAATGGCCGCCGCCATCAGCGCCGGAAACCGGGCCGGCGTGCGGGCGAAGCTTGGGATGCCCCGCGCCGCCGGCTGCTCGGCCAGGTGGCGGTTGAAGCTGGGGCCCCGGTCGGGTAAGGGCGGGGGGCCTTTGCGTCCTTCCGAGCTGCTGGGGCGTATAGCCCCCGCTCATTGCTCCCCAACCAGTGCCTTTGCCGATGCCCACGCTCCCCCGCCCCGCCGTGCCCGCTCCCCTCGACCTTGACGCGCGTCTGCGTTGGGTCGAGCACGTGGCCCGCCTCATGGACAGCCAGTTCCGGCTGCCCGGCACCCGTTTTCGCTTCGGCCTCGACCCCTTGCTCGGCCTCATTCCCATCGTGGGCGACCTGTCTTCAACTGCCGTGTCGGTAGCCTTACTGCTGACCATGCTGCGCCACGGCGCCAGCGGGGCGGTGGTGGTGCGCATGGCCCTCAACATTTTACTTGATACCGTCGTCGGGGCGGTCCCCGTCCTCGGCAACATTTTCGACTTCGCCTACAAAAGCAACGAGCGCAACGTGGCCCTGCTGCGCCGCCACTACGCCGAGGGCCGGCACGCGGGCAGCGGCAGGGGCCTGGTGGCCTTGCTGCTGCTGGCCTTCCTGGCCGTCGCGGGCCTGGTGGCCTGGGGCAGCGTGGCCCTGCTGGGTTGGGCGTGGCATTACTTCAGTGCGCACCCCATCTTGGGCGCATAAGCCGCGCCACCCACAAAAAAGTCCGGCTTGGTGCGAACCAAGCCGGGCTTTTTTGTGGGTGGCTGCCTTTCTTATGGCGCAAATCGGGTCGGCTGCCATGCCGCCGGCCCCGCCATTACACCAGCTTGTCGGGCGTAATGGGCAGCTCGCGCACGCGCTTGCCGGTGGCGTTGAACACGGCGTTGGCAATGGCCGGGGCCACGCCGATGGTGGCAATTTCGCCGATGCCCTTGGTGCCCAGCGCGTTCACGTGGTAGTCGGGCTGGTTGACGAAAAACACCTCCACGGCCGGCGCGTCGGCGTGCACGGGCACGTGGTAGTCGGCAAAGTCTTTGGTGACGTAGCGGCCGTAGCGGTCGTCGATGATGGCGTGCTCCATCAGGGCCATGCCGATGCCGCCCACCGCGCCGCCCTTCATCTGGTTGGCGGCGGTTTTCTGGTTGATGATGGTGCCCGCGTCGGCGCACGACACCAGCTTGCTGACGCGCACCTCGCCGGTGAGCACGTGCACCCGCACCTCGGCGAAGTGCACCGAAAACGAGTACATCGAGTACGCCTGGCCTTCGCTGCCGGGCTTCGCTTCCACCACCACGGCCGTGCCGCCCACCTGCTTCAGCAGGTCGGCGTAGGGCACCCGGGCCGCGGCGTTGGTGCTCAGCGTGAGGTAGCCGTCGGCCAGCACCACGTCTTCCTTCTTCGCCGCAGCGAAGGCGGCGTTGCCGGTGGCGGCCAGCTGGCGCAGCTTGTCTTTGAGGGCCAGGCAGGCCTCTTGCACGGCCGGGCCCACGCTGTTCACCGTGGACGAGCCGCCCTGGGTGCCCGCCTGCGGGTAGTCGGAGTGGCCCAGCTCAAATCGGATGTTTTGGGGCGGCAGCCCGAGGGTGTCGGCGGCAATCTGGGTCATGGCCGTGCCCGTGCCGGGGCCAATGTCGGTGGTGGCGCATTGCAGCAGCACCGTGCCACCCGGCAGCAGCTGGGCGCTGGCGTGGGCCCCGCCACGGTGCGCCCCGAACGTGCCCACGCCCATGCCGTAGCCCACCAGCCAGTCGCCGTCGCGCAGCGCGCCGGGCTCCAGCTTGCGCTTGCTCCAGCCGACGCGCTCGGCCCCCGCCTGGTAGCACTCCTTCAGGAACTTGGTGCTCCAGGGCTTGCCGTTTTCCGGGTCCTGGTCGGTGTAGTTGCGCAGGCGGAACTCCATGGGGTCGAGCTTGAGCAGGTACGCCATTTCGTCCATCGCCGACTCCAGGGCAAAGGCGCCGGTGGCCTCGCCGGGGCCCCGCATCCAGATGGGCGAGCCGATGTCCAGGGCCGCCAGGCGGTAGCGCGTGGTCAGGTTGGGCGACTGGTACATCATCCGCGTCTGGGCCAGCGTCGATTCGGTAAACTCCTCGTAGGTAGAAGTCTGGCCGATGCTCTCGTGCGTGATGGCCGTGATTTTGCCGTCGGCCGTGGCGCTCATGCCCAGCTTCTGCCAGGTGTGGGGCCGGTAGCCCACCATCGTAAACATCTGCTCGCGGGTCAGCATCAGCTGCACCGGCCGGTTCACCACCTTGGCGGCAATAATGGCGGCCGACTCGTGCGGCCAGCTGTGCAAGGCGTTGCCGAAGGCCCCGCCCACGAAGGTGGCGATGACCTTCACGTTCGCTTCGGGCAGGTTCCACTCCTTGGCAAAGTCGCGGCGCGTGGCCAGGGTGCCCTGCGTCTTGTCGTAAATCGTCAGGCGGTCGGGCGCTTCCCAGTGGGCCGTGATGGCTTGCAGCTCCATCGGGTGGTGCACCTCGGTCGGAATCACGTACTCGTTTTCCAGCTTGATGGCCCCGCTCCGGTAGGCGTCGGCCTGCCCGCGCTGGTAGTCGGCCATCGGCGACTTCGGGTTCTTCTGGGCCGAGGTCGGCAAGAAGGCCCGCGGCTTGTTGGCCTCCAGGTTGGTCTGGTGCTGCTCCTGGGCGTACTGCGCCTTCACCAGCCCCGCCGCGTAGCGGGCGCGCTCCAGCGTGTCGGCCACCACCAGGGCAATGGGCTGGTCGTTGAAGCGGATTTTGTCGTCGTGGAAGATTTTCAGCGGTCCGCCCACCGTGGCCGGCTGCGACGGGTCTTTGCCCACCGTGTCGAAGCCCGGCACCTTGGGCGAGTTGAGGTGGGTGACCACGGCCAGCACGCCCGGCGCGCCCGCCGCGGCCTTGGTGTCGAGGCCCGTGATGCGGCCCTTGGCGATGGTGCTGCCCACCAGCACGGCGTAGGCGAGGCCCGGCAGCTTGTACTCGGCCGAGTAGGTGGCCGCGCCGGTCACTTTCAGGCGGCCATCCACCCGGCTCATCGGCGCTCCAATTTGCTTTTCTGGCGTTTTCATATGCACTCGGGGATTAAGCCGCCGCGGCGGTTTTGAGGGCTTGCACGATGGCGTTGGGGCCCATCTTCAGCTTGTAAGCGTTGTATTTGAAGGCCTTGGCGCCCTGCATGGCCACGGCGGCGGCCTGCCGGAACGTTTCTTCCGTGGCGGGCTTGCCCACCAAGGCCTGCTCGGCCGCGGCCAGGCGCCAGGGCTTGTGGGCCACGCCGCCCATGGCCAGCCGCGCGGCTTTGATGGTGTTGGTGCCGTCGATGTCGAGCGCCGCCGCCACCGACAGCAGCGCGAAGGCGTAGCTGGCCCGCTCGCGCACCTTCTGGTAGTGCACGTGCTTGGTGAAGGGCCCGTCCGGAATATCTACGGCGGTTATCAGCTCGCCGGGCTCCAGGTTGGTGTCCTTTTCGGGCGTGTCGCCGGGCAGGCGGTGGAAGTCGGCGAAGGGAATGCTGCGGGGGCCCTTGGGCCCGCTCACCTGCACGGTCGCGTCCAGCGCCACCAGCGCCACGCTCATGTCCGAAGGGTGCACGGCAATGCACTTGTCGCTGAAGCCGAAGATGGCGTGCATCCGGTTGACGCCTTCCAGCGCGCCGCAGCCGGTGCCCGGTGCGCGCTTGTTGCACGGCATCGACGTGTCGTAGAAGTACGCGCAGCGGGTGCGCTGCAGCATGTTGCCGCCCACGGTGGCCATGTTGCGCAGCTGCGGCGAGGCCCCTGCGTTCAGCGCCAGCGCCAGCAGCGGCTGCCGGGCGCGCACCTGCGGGTCGTCGGCCACGGCCGAGTTCAACGCCAGGGCCCCGATGCGCAGGCCGCCCGCCTGGCGCTCGATCTGGGCCAGGGGCAGGCGGTTGATGTCAACCAGCTTCTGGGGCGTCATCACCCCGCGCTTCATCAGGTCCACCAGGTTGGTGCCGCCGGCGATGAACTTGGCGTTCGGGTCCTTGGCTACCGCGTCGATGGCGGCCTGCGGCTTGGTGGGCCGCACGTATTGGAACGGATTCATACTTTTTGCCCTCCTTGCTTGACGTCCTGAATGGCGGCCACGATGTTGGCGTAGGCCCCGCAGCGGCAGATGTTGCCGCTCATGTACTCTCGAATCTCGCCCTCCGAGCCGGCGTGGCCCTCGCGCACGCAGGCCACGGCGCTCATGATCTGGCCCGGCGTGCAGTACCCGCACTGGAAGCCGTCGTGCTTCACGAACGCCTCCTGCATCGGGTGCAGGTCGTCGCCCTTGGCCAGCCCCTCGATGGTCGTGATTTCCTGGCCGTCGTGCATCACGGCAAAGCTCAGGCAGCTGTTCACGCGCTGGCCGTTCACGTGCACGGTGCAGGCCCCGCACTGGCCATAGTCGCAGCCTTTTTTGGTGCCCGTCAGGTGCAGCTGCTCGCGCAGCAGGTCCAGCAGCGTGGCGCGCGGCTCCACCGAGAGCTTCTGCTTCACGCCGTTGACCTTCAGGCTCAGCGGCACTTTTTCGAACGCGTCGGCAATCCGCTCGTCAAACTTGGCGGCGGCGGCGTCCACCACCTGGCCCGGCACCAGGGCCAGGGCCGTGAGCAGCGACGACTGCTTGAGGAAAGTACGCCGGTTTTCGTCGTGGTTAGCCGGCACGTCCGGCTCAGGATTCGTGGCCATAAGGAAAGAAAGGAAAAATGAGCGTTAAATAATTAGTCAAAGCCCTTCGCAGCGCGCGACGGGAACAGGAAGGCGCAAACCGCTCGGTAAAATTGAACAGTTTGCCGGGGCTGGCCACGCTTGCCAGCTTCCCCACCCGGGCGGGGGCGTGGCGCGGGCCCGGTTTACGGTAGTACGAAGACTGCTTAAGCAGCGATGTCGGATTAGATTTTTTTCACTGCCCTGGCCGGAACGCCCGCCGCGATGCTGTTGGCCGGAACGCCCTTGGTTACCCCCGCGCCGGCCGCTGCAAGGGCATTCCCCCGATGGTAACGCCGGGCGTTGCCGTGGCATTCGCCCCAAGCCACGCATTGCACGCATTGGCTTTAACGGGGATGGGGCGGGAACACGGGCTCTTGCGCTGGGCGGGGCCCTGGGAATGATTGGTGGTGATGAGGTTTGCTTTTGGGCCAATTAATCCGTTGAGATCTGGCAGGCCCTGTTCCTTTGTCTGCGCGGCGCACCGGCCAGCGGGCCATCAGCGAATGACTTCTACCCATCCTTTTATCCGCGGGCTGGCGCAAAGCTGCTCGTTCTCCAGCACGTAGTAGTACAGCCCCGCCGGGGCCCCGGCCGCCGCCCACTCGTTGGCGTACGCGGCGGTTTGGTACACCAGCCGGCCCCAGCGGTTGTAGAGGCGCAGCCGCGTGCCGGCCAGCAAACCCGGTACCACCCAGCGGTCGTTCAGGCCATCGCCATTGGGCGTTATCACGTTGGGCAGGGGGCCCCCGAGGGCCACGCCCACCGCCGTTACCGTGTAGCCCAACCGGTAGCCACAGCCGCCCAAGGTGCGCGCCCGCACCTCGTAGCGGCCCGGGGCCGTCACGGCCAGGGAAGGGCCGGTGGCCCCCGTGTTCCAGGCAAAGGCGCTGCCGGCCGGGGCCCCCAGCACCCGCAGTGTGCGGCTGCCCGCCTGGCAATCGGCTGAGTCGGCCACGAGCTGCACCCCGGCCGCCGCGGCCAGCGAATCGGGGCAGGGCAACGGCCGGGTGATGCGGGCCAGGAAGCCGTCGTAAGTGGTCGTGGCCAGCGGGCCAATTTGGTCCCCCAGGCGGGCCCCCTGGCAAAAGGCGCCGCTCACCAGCAGGTGCTCGTTGTCCAGCACCTGCACGTCGCCCGCCGTGTCGTCGTCCGAAAAGGGGTACCCCGTGCCGCCCGGCCCGCCGTAGCCGCCGGCCGTGCTCACCCACTGCCAGCGCCCGTCTACGCCGCTCAGCTGGGCCACGTAAATGTCTGGTCCCGCGCCCAGGCTTTTGCACGTCGGGCAGCTGCCCAAAGCGGCCCCGCCCCGAAAAGCTGTTGGTCAGCACCTGTCGTCGTCCGAAAAGGGGTACCCGTGCCGCCCGGCCCGCCGTAGCCGCCGGCCGTGCTCACCCACTGCCAGCGCCCGTCTACGCCGCTCAGCTGGGCCACGTAAATGTCTGGTCCCGCG
>NZ_MDZA01000059.1 GCF_001816125.1 Hymenobacter coccineus
GGCCTGGGCGCGGGCGGGGCCCGCGGGGACCAGCACCACGCCCAGCAGGGCCAGCAGGCCGGGGCCAGCGCCGGGCCCGCTCGCGTAGTTGCGCACGTAGTTGTAAACGGTTCATCACGGGACGGGCAGAAAACAGGTTGGTAGAAGGAAAGGCCGCCGGCACGGCATCTATCGCGCCCCGCGGCCGACGCATTACGGAGCAAAACAATGCACAACGCGGCCCGTGCGCCAGCCCCGCCGGCCGGGGCCCCGGGGCCCTACTCCAGCGTGGGAATGTAGGTAATGTACTGCACCCAGCCCAGGGCCCGCAGGTAGGCCAGGGTCAGGTCTTTCACGGGGCTGTCCATTTCGATGAACTGGCGGGCGGCGTCGTGCTTGCCCTTGCGGCTCACAAACATGGTGGCAATGTTGCATTCGTCGTGCGCAATGACCGACGCAATAAAGGCAATGGAGCCCGGCTCGTCGCGCGCGTCGACGATGAGCGTGTGCAGGGCCCCGGAGAAGTCGGCCGGGAAGCCGTCGACCTCCACGATGCGGATGACGCCGCCCCCGCGGCTCTGGCCCACCACCTCCACCCGGCGGCCGGTGGCCCCGTCGAGCAGGTTGAGCTTGATGGTGTTGGGGTGCATGGTGGAGGCGTTGCCCACGCTCTGGAACGTGTAGTGCAGGCCGGCTTCGGCGGCGTGGTCGAAGGCCGTGCGGATGCGCACGTCGTCGGTCGGGTAGCCCAGCAGCCCGGCCACAATGGCGCGGTCGGAGCCGTGGCCCTCGTAGGTGCGGGCAAACGAGTTGTAGAACGTGACGACCGCCTCGGTGGGCACGGCCCCCAGGATGCGAATGGCGGCCCGCGCAATGCGCACCACGCCCGCTGTGTGCGACGAGCTGGGCCCAATCATCACCGGCCCGATCATGTCGAAAATGCTGGATTTCTCTGCCATAACTGCCCCAAAAGTAGGGCCCAACGGCCGGACCGCCGCCGGGTTCTTTGGGGCCCCGGGGCTATATAGCGCCCAACGGATGCAGCCAGGGCGGGCCCAGCCGCCGGGCGCGCGGTATTTTTGGGGCCCCCATCGCCCCTGCCATGCCCGCCGAACCGCTTGCTCCCGCCGAATTCTCGCCCGCCGTGCTGGCCCAGCTGCGCCGCCTGCAAGAGAAATACGCCGCCGACGGCCAGGACCTGGCCGCCTACCTCGAAGGCCTGTACCGCGCCGATTACGTCAACTACTGGGACTACATCGAGCTCGACACGCTGCTCTCGCTCCAGCGCCCGCTCACGCAGCTGCCCGACGAGCGCATCTTCATCATGTACCACCAGATCACGGAGCTGTACTTTAAGCTCTGCCTCTGCGAGTACGAGCAGCTGGGGGCCCTGGACGCGCCCACGCTGGGCGAGGTGGTGCTGCGCGTGGGCCGCATCAACCGCTACTTCGAGAACCTGATCGACTCGTTCGACGTGATGGTGGACGGCATGGACAAGGAGCAGTTCCTGGCCTTCCGCATGGCCCTGATGCCGGCCTCGGGCTTCCAGAGCGTGCAGTACCGCCTGATTGAAATTGCCAGCACGGCCCTCGAACACCTCACCGACGAGGAGCAGCGCCTGGCCCTGGGCCAGAGCCCCGACCACCAGCAGCTCTTCGGCTGCATTTACTGGAAGGCCGGGGCCACGGTGGAGGCCACCGGCGCCAAGGCCCTCACGCTGGTGGAGTTCGAGCGCAAGTACGCGGCCCAGCTCGTGGCCCACGCCGAGGCCTACCGGCAGCGCAACGTGTGGGCCGTGGTGCAGCGCCTGCCCGAAGCCGAGCAGCGCCACCCGCGCCTGGTGCGGGCCCTGCGCCTGCTCGACGTGAGCGTGAACGTGAACTGGCCGCTGATGCACTTCAAATCGGCGGTGCGCTACCTCCAGCGCGACCCCACCGACGTGGCCGCCACGGGCGGAACCAACTGGCGCAACTACCTGCCCCCCAAGTTCCAGCGCCGCATTTTCTACCCCGAATTGTGGAGCGCCCAGGAGCTGGAAGACTGGGGCAAAGGCTGGGTGGAAACCGTGCTGGCGGAAGAAAAGCCGTAGCTGCTGCCCCAGCCACCCGGCGCCAGCAGCGGCCGGCCGGCCGCTGCTGGCGCGGGCCGCCGAGCCACCGGGCCGCCAGCGCCACACGGCCCTTATTTACTACTTTGAAGGTCTTTTTTTCTACGGCTGTGCTTTCCGCCAGCAAGCTTGCACGGATTTTGTAGCTCACGCGTTGGCACTTCGTATACTAATATGAGTACTTACCCATCACCCACATCTCCTATTTAACGTCCTCATGAAACCGCTCATTGCGTTATCCCTTAGCTTACTATCCCTCACGGCCTGCTCAAAAGCAGCCGATACCAACCCTTACAACGTAGACCCCACCTGGTACCCCAGCCCCTCCAACCGGCTCCAACTGGTGGTGCCCTCCAAATACGGCCCCTCCCAGGACTCCGTTGCGGTTATCTTCCGCAACCCCGACGCGGTTAAAACCCGCTACCAGTTTCAGCTGCGGCGCTACACCGGGCCCACCTACGTAGAAATTGCCGACGACCAGACGCGGTTGTTGAAAGCTGGCGAAACCCAACAAATTAATTATTCGACCGTGCCCACCGGGCAGTATGTTTACGGCAAGGATGCCATCCACGTGTTGCTAACCAACTCGGACACCCACGAATTTTACGGGGATTTCCAACTCACTAATTAATTCAAAAGCAGTGGGCTAAAACGGGGTGGTCCGGCGAATTGCCCGAAGGGCTTCGTCGGGCCACTCCCACTAAAGAACAGGGGCCCCAGTGCCACTACCGGCTGGGCGGTGGGGCCCCAAGCCGCCGCTGCAAATTAATTATTTCTCTCAAACAACCGATGAAAGTATCGTTTGCCCTGGCCGTTGGCGGGGCGCTGCTCGCCGGGTGCGGGCAGTCAAAAACCGATTTGGGGGCCGACGCCGGCAATGAGTGGCACAGCCCCACGCCGCGCCTGCACCTCATCATTCCCTCCCGATACGGCCCCGCCCAAGACCTGTTAGCCCTCGGGTTTCGCAACCCCGACACGATGAAGGTGCGCTACCAGTTCCAAATCCGGCGCTACACGGGGCCCCAGTACGTGCTGGTGGCCGAGGGCCAAACGAGCCTGCTCGCCCCCACCGGCACCGAGCAAATCAATTATTCCACCCTGCCCACGGGGCCCTTTATCTACAAAACGGACTCGCTACGGGTGCTGCTCAGCAACGCAGACACGCACCAGCGCTACGGCGATTTCTTACTTACTCAGTGATTTATTGGCAGTAGTCTTACAACGGGGTTGTCCATCGAATTACCCGAAGGGATTCGTCGGGCCACGCTTATTAAAGAACAATGACTCCGGGGCATCGCCGGACCATCCGCTCCTAAACCGCTGCCATTTTTTTGCTGGGTTGGTCAATTATCAATTAATTCGCTTGACCGTTTTATTTGCTGAACAACGAACGCTTCCAGCCTTCCCCAGCCACCAGCTCGCCTGAGCGAATACGGCCTGGGGCCCCTATTACTTATCCTTGCATTACTTATCCTTGCGGCGGCACAAATTTCTACCGGCACCGCACCTACCAATTATTATTTCCTTTCCTTTTTTATGAAGACAACTATTACCCACGGGGCCCTATTCCTGCTCGCCCTGGCGGCGGGCGGGCAACTGGCCGGCTGCAAAAAGAACGACGACGTGTGCGCTGAGGATGAGTTTTTTGCCGCCGTGGTGACGGCCCCTACCACCGGCACGGCCCAGGTAGGCGTGCCGCTCGAAATCAAAACCACCGTCGATTTGGGCACACCCAGTTGCATCGAGCTGCGTCAGTTCCAGGAAACGCTGGCGGGCACGGGCAGCACCACCCTGTTTGTGCGGCCCGTGGGCTACTACGCCAAGTGCGCCTGCACCGGCGAAACGGCCGCGCCCCGCGTTCTGTCCTATTACTTCACGGCCAAGCAGGCCGGCCAGTACCTGGTAAAATTCACGAGCACCGCCGACGGCACCAAGTTCCTGACCGACACGATAACCGCCCAGTAACCACGCGCTACGCCCGCTGGGGGCCCCACGCAAAAAAGCGCCGACCCATTGGGGGCCGGCGCTTTTTTTGTGCGTCAGAAAGAACGACTGGGGCCCTACTTCACAGTGAAGTCCACCTCGGTCATGTCCCACTTCATGGCCACTTTACCGGCTTTATCCACGGTGATGTCGAACACCTCGACCGGGGAAGCGAGCGTCTTAGCCGGCACCGTTACGCGCAGCGCGTCGTCGGATTCCTTGTACTTGAAGGCGCCCCACTGGTTGGGCACTTTGTTGAAGATGACCGTCCAGGTGGTGGCGGTGGGAATGGTGAAGAGGCCGTACTTACCGGCGGGCAGCGCTTTGCCGTTGATTTTCACCGGCTTGTCCACTGTGAAGGTGGTGGCCTCGTTGGCCCCCGTGCGCCACACTTTGCCGTAGGGCTCCAGCTCACCGAAAATCTTGCGGCCCTTCAGCGAGGGGCGGCTGTAGTCAATGGTGACGGTGGTGCCGTTGACCATCGCCGTGGCGGTGGCCGGCGGGCTGGGGCGCTTGGACTTGTCCTCCGGCATCTTATCCTGGGCCTGGGCGGCGGCCGCAACGAACAGCAGGGCCCCCAGGGCCGGCGCGAAAAAACGGGTTTGCATAAAACGAACAAAAAAGTGGGTGGTATTAATAGGCCCACAAGGTACAAGCCCAACCATTGGTTTCATCCGGGCGCGGCCGGGGCCCCACAATCCGCCGCGGGTGCCGACCTTTGCGGCCGCATTCACCCATTCGAAGGATAACTACCTTCCGCCCCGCTCCGTGAAACAAGAACTGGAAATATTGCTGCCGCCCGAGGTGGCCTTTGACGAATTTGCCCGCTACGAAGCCATCCTCCGCCAGGCTGGCCTGCGGCCCGGCGAGGCCGACTTTGTGCACCTGCTGCGCCGCTCGATTGACGCGCGGGGCCGGCAGCCGCTGGTGCGCCTGCGGGCCGAGGTGTACCGCGGGGCCCCGCCACGCGAGCTGTTCGGGCCCTGGTTCCAGTACCCCAGCGTGGCCGGGGCCCGCCGCACGGTGCTCATTGTGGGGGCCGGGCCGGCGGGGCTATTTGCCGCCCTGCGCTGCATCGAGCTGGGCCTTAAGCCCATTGTGCTGGAGCGCGGCAAGGACGTGCGCGCCCGCCGCCGCGACCTGGCCGCCATCAACAAGGAGCAGACCGTGGACCCCGACTCGAACTACTGCTTCGGCGAGGGCGGGGCGGGCACCTACTCCGACGGCAAGCTTTACACCCGCGCCACCAAGCGCGGCGACGTGGGCCGGGTGCTGCGCCGCCTGGTGCAGCACGGCGCCACGCCCGATATTTTGGTCGACGCCCACCCCCACATCGGCACCAACAAGCTGCCCGACGTGGTGCGCGCCCTGCGCGAGGCCATTGCCGAGGCCGGCGGCGAGGTGCGCTTCGGGGCCCGGGTGACGGATTTTATCCTGGAAAACAACCAGCTGCGCGGCGTGGTGCTGGCCGACGGCGCGGCCCTGACGGCCGACGCCACGGTGCTGGCCACCGGCCACTCGGCGCGGGATATTTACGAGCTGCTGCACCGGCGCGGGGTGCTCATCGAGGCCAAGCCGTTTGCCCTGGGCGTGCGCGTGGAGCACCCGCAGGAGCTGATTGACCGCGCCCAGTACCGCCGCCCCGAGCGCGGGCTGCTGCCAGCCGCCTCCTACGCCCTGGTGCAGCAAACCGAGGTGCAGGGCCGCCAGCGGGGCGTGTTTTCGTTTTGCATGTGCCCGGGCGGCTTCATCGTGCCCGCGGCCACGGCCCCCGGCGAGGTGGTGGTGAACGGCATGAGCCCCAGCCGCCGCGACTCGCGCTTCGCCAACTCGGGCATCGTGGCGGCCGTGGAGCTGGAGGACCTCGACGTGGCCCAGCACGGGGCCCTGGCCGGCCTGCGCTTCCAGCAGGCCCTGGAGCAGCGCGCCTGCCAGGCCGCCGGCAGCACCCAGCGGGCCCCGGCGCAGCTGCTGGGCGACTTCCTGAAGAACAAGCCCTCCGCCCAACTGCTCGAAACCTCGTACCAGCCCGGCCTGGTTTCGGTGCGGATGGACGACGTGCTGGGGGCCCCGCTGGCCGAGCGCCTGCGCCAGGGCTTCACCAGCTTCGGCCGCAAAATACCGGGCTACGCCACCAACGCCGCCCAAATCGTGGGCGTAGAAAGCCGAACGTCGGCGCCGGTGCGCATCCCGCGCGACCAGCACACCTTGCAACACCCGGTGGTGCAGGGCCTGTTTCCGTGCGGCGAGGGCGCGGGCTACGCCGGCGGCATCGTGAGCGCCGCCATGGACGGCGAGCGGGTGGCCGAGGCCATCGCCGCCCAATGGTAAGCGCGGCGTCGTAATGCTAGGGGCCCCAGGGGGCATAAGAAGTCCCGGCTAAAGCTGTCGTTTGCATCAAAAAAGGCCGTCATGTTGAGCTTGTCGAAGCATCTTTCCCACAGCAGTAATTCAACCGTAAGGTCGAGTTACGCAAGAGAGGTGCTTCAATAAACTCAGCACGATGGCCTTTTTTGCTACTCATTCACGCCCTCCAGGGCCCTGGCCGGACGCGGCCGGGCCCCGGGGAGCCCTATTTCTCGGCTTTTTCATAGGCGCGCCAGTCCAGCTCGCCGCTTTCTTTTTTGCGCAGGAAGTAGCTCTGCTCGTCGTCTTTGTTCTTGCCAAAGGTGAGGTCGCCGCGGCAGCTCAGGCATTTTATCGAGGTGTACTTGAACTTGCCCTGGGCCACGCGGCTCGTCAGGTCGAGGTTGTCGGAGCCGCACAGGGCGCAGGCGGCGACGTCGGGGAAGCTCAGGCGGTCGTACTCGGCCACGGTTTCGTGGAAGTTGCTGCCTTGCACGGTGAAGTGGAACTGGCGGCGCCCGATGCGCTTGGTGATCATCATTTGCAGCATAATGCGCAGAATTAGTAGTACGGTTTGCTAACCAGATTACCCCGCGTTTCGTGCTCGGGGACGCTAAATTAGCAGATTATTTTCATAATAATATTAGCAATTAATAAATATTTTGCTAACTATTTTGGCTGAATAAATCCTAGCTGGCCTGGCCGCTCCCCTTTGGGGGCCCGGGGCCCCAACCGCTCTGCATGGCGTGGGCGGCTCGGCTGAAAATTGGGCGGCTGGGCACGGTTCTGCGTAGGAAGGCTACCAATTACCCTTCCTCCCACCCTTCCCCTTTTGGCATGAGCACCTTCCGCACCGAGCACGATTTTCTGGGCGAACGCCTCCTTTCCGACGACGTGTACTACGGCATCCAGACGCTGCGGGCGCTGGAAAACTTCCGCATCACGGGCATCCCCATCCGCTCCGAACCGCTGTTTGTGCAGGCGCTGGCCTTCGTGAAAAAAGGGGCCGCCCTGGCCAACAAGGAGCTGGGCGTGCTCGACCCCACCATTGCCGACGCCGTTGTGGCGGCCTGCGACCGGGTGGCGGCGGGCGCGTTCGACGACCAGTTCCTGACCGACATGATCCAGGGCGGGGCCGGCACGTCGGTAAACATGAACGCCAACGAGGTGATTGCCAACGTGGCCCTGGAAGCCATGGGCCACGTCAAAGGCGAGTACCAATACTGCCACCCCAACAACCACGTGAACTGCTCGCAGAGCACCAACGACGCCTACCCCACCGCCTTCCGCATCGCCCTCAACAACAAGCTGGTGGGCTACCGCGAGGCGCTGGGGGCCCTGGCCGAAGCCTTCGCCGCCAAGGGCGCGGAGTTTCGCAACGTGCTGAAAATGGGCCGCACCCAGCTGCAAGACGCCGTGCCGATGAGCATGGGCGACGAGTTTCACGCCTTTGCCACCAACCTGCGCGAGGAGCTGCTGCGCATCGACGACAGCCGCCGGCTCATCTGCGAAATCAACATGGGGGCCACCGCCATCGGTACCGGCGTGAACACGCCGCCCGGCTACGCGGGCCTCGTCACGCAGCACCTGCGCGCCGTCACGGGCCTAGATTTGCTGCTGGCCGGCGACCTCATCGAGGCCACCTACGACACGGGGGCCTACGTGCAGCTCTCGGGCTGCTCAAGCGCACGGCGGTGAAGCTCAGCAAGATCTGCAACGACTTGCGCCTGCTCTCGTCGGGGCCCCGGTGCGGCATCAACGAGATTAATTTGCCGGCTTTGCAGCCCGGCTCCAGCATCATGCCGGGCAAGGTGAACCCGGTGGTGCCCGAGGTGGTGAACCAAACGGCGTTCTACGTCATCGGCGCCGATCTCACCGTGACGATGGCCGCCGAGGCGGGCCAACTGCAGCTCAACGTGATGGAGCCGGTCATTTCCTTCGCCCTGTTCACCTCCATTTCCTACCTCACCAACGCCTGTGACACGCTGCGCGAGAAGTGCGTGGTGAGCATTACGGCCAACGCCGCCCACGCCGCGGCCCTGGTGCACAACAGCATCGGCATCGTCACGCAGCTCAACCCCGTGCTGGGCTACGAGGCCAGCGCCAGCATCGCCAAAGAGGCCCTGGCCACCGGCAAATCGGTACACGACATCGCCGTGACCGAGCGCCAATTGCTGACCCAGGCCAAGTGGGACGAGATTTTCACGTTCGAGAACCTGATCCGGCCCGTGTTCATGCAGTAGGGCCCGCGTGTGGGCCCCAGGTAGCCGGGGCCCCAGACGCGGCAGTACCCCGCACCGCGGCTACCGGTTATAGAAATATTCCTCTGCCCGGGGGGCCCCGCTCAGCCGGTGCTGGGCTTCCTGGGCGCGCAGCTCGACGCGGCGGATTTTACCGCTGATGGTTTTGGGCAGCTCGGGCACGAACTCCAGCAGGCGCGGCATTTTGTAGGGCGCTAGGCGCTCGCGGCAAAAAGCAAACAGCTCGGCCGCCAGGGCCGGCGTGGCCGCCACCCCGGGATGGAGAATCAGAAACGCTTTGATTTCGTGGCCCTTAATGGCGTGCGGCGAGCCCACGGCCGCGGCTTCCACCACGGCGGGGTGCTCGATGAGGACGCTCTCGACCTCGAAGGGCCCCACGCGGTAGTCGCTCGACTTAATCACGTCGTCGTCGCGGCCCACGAACCACACGTAGCCGTCGGCGTCGCGGTAGGCCTTGTCGCCGGTGTAGTACAGGCCGTGGCGGAACACGGTGGCCGCCCGCTCAGGCTCGCCAAAATACTCCTTGAAAATGCCGTTGGGCCGGTCGGGGTGCATGCGCACGGCGATGTGGCCCTCGGCCAGCGCCGGCAGCTCCGCCCCGTCGTCGTCGGCCACCACCACGTCGTACATAAACGAGGGCTGGCCCATCGAACCCAGGCGCACCGCACTGCCGGGCAGGTTGTACACCATGGCGGTGCTCTCGGTTTGGCCGTAGCCGTCGCGCAGCAGCACGCCGGTACCGCGCTGCCAGGCGTCAATCACCTCCGGGTTGAGCGGCTCGCCGGCGCTCACGCACTCGCGGAAGTGAAAGGCGTGCTGCGCCAGGTCTTCCAGAATGAGCAGGCGCAGCACCGTGGGCGGCGCGCAAAACGTGGTGACGCCGTGCTGCGCCAGCACCCGCAGCAGGGCCCCGGCCACAAACTTGCCGGCCGGCCGGTGCACCAGCAGCGCCGCCCCCACGTTGAGCGGTGCGAAAAAGCTGCTCCACGCAAACTTGGCCCAGCCGGCCTGCGCCACGTTGCAGTGCACGTCGTCGGGCCGCAGGCCAATCCAGGCGGCGGTACTCAGGTGGCCCACCGGGTAGGATAAGTGGGTGTGCACCACCACTTTGGGCAGGCCCGTGGTACCCGAGGTGAAGAAAAAAAACAGCGGGTCGTCGGCGCGGGTGGCGGCGGCGGCGGCTTCCGCGGGCCGGTTGTCGGTGGCCCCGAAGCCCACCCAGCCGGACCGCCCGGCGGGGCCCACCAGCATTTTTAGCCCGATGCGCTGGCCCAGCGCCTGCTCGGCGCGGTCAATCTTTTCGGCGTTTTCGGCGTCGGCCACCACCACCGCGGGCAGCAGGTGGCCGAAGCGGTACACCAAGTCGGGCACCGTGAGGATGGTGGCCACCGGCACCAGCACCTGCCCGCCCTTGATGCCGGCCAGGTAAGTGAGCCACAGCTCGGCCACTACCGGCACCATGAGCAGCACGGCCTGCCCGATGCCCACGCCCTCGGCCCGCCAGTAGTTGAGCAGGCGGTTGGCGCGGCCGCTCAGCTCGCCGTAGCTGAAGCTCTGGGCCGGGGCCCCGGCGTCGTCGCCCACCAGCACCAGGGCGGCTTTGCCGGGGTGGGCGGCTACGTGCAGGCCCTCAAAAATCTCGGCGGTCCAGTTAAAAAACTCCGGCTTGGGCACCGGCTGCTGGGCCAGCTCGGCGTAGTTGCCGGCCCGGGCCAGGCGCTGGAAATGCTGAAAATAAGCTCTCATAAAGCGGGCAGGAAGTGATGTTAGCCGAAAATACGGCTCACTCCGCGTCCACGATATTGGACTATGTTCCTAATAATTAGTCCTATTCCCGTCCTGTTTATCGGTGCTTACTGCTGCACGAAGCGCACGGTTTGCTGCTGGCCGCCGCCGCGCACCTCGCAGATGTACGTGCCCTTGGCCAGGGTACCGGCGTCGAGGGCCACCTCTTGGGCCCCGGCGGGCGCCAGGGCCACGCGGCGTACTACGGCCCCACGCGCATCGATGATGCGCACCTCCAGGGCCTGGTCCTGCATGGCTTTGGGCAGCACTAGGATGAGCTGGCCGGTGTGCGTGGGGTTGGGGTAGAGCTGCACGCGGGCGGGCACGGGGCCCAGCGGCACGGGCGGCACCAGGGTGGCGGCGTAGGCATCGGCAGCCGCAAAATTGGGAATGCCGTAGCCGAGCACATTGTCGGGGGCCCCGCTTTGCGAAGCCGTGCGCGTGAGGGCCAGGATGATTTGCTGGGCCGAGAGCCGCGGGTGGGCCTGCCAGAGGCCCGCCGCCAGCCCGGCCAGCTCGGGGCAGGCGTAGGAGGTGCCGTTGCCGCGCACCACGGCCCCGCTGGCCGTGACGACGGCGCTGGCCACGCCCATGGCCGAGAGCGTGGGCTTGATGCGCCCGTCGGCCGTGGGCCCGTACGAGCTGAAGCTGGCGTGGCGGCGCAGCGAATCGACGGCCCCTACCGAGATGATGGAGTCGGCGTCGGCCGGCACGGCCACGTAGCGCCAGTTGTTGGCGCCCTCGTTGCCGGCGGCGCTCACCACCAGCATGCCCGCCCGGGCGGCCAGCGCCGCAGCGCCGCGAACCCAAGGCCGTGCGCCCGTCGAGGTCGGCGTAGGTGTGGGGCGCGGCGGGCGGATCGAAGGACGTGTAGCCCAGCGACGAGCTGATGACATCGACGCCCACCGAATCGGCGTACTCGGCGGCGGCCAGCCAGTTGGCCTCTTCCACGGGCCGCTCCGAGCCGGCGTCTTCGGTGATGCACAAGTGAAACGAGGCCTTGGGGGCCGTGCCCACGAACACGCCCGCCTGGTCCCCGCCAATTAGCGACAAGCAGCTGGTGCCGTGGCTGCTGTGCACGTACACCTGCCGGCCGCCGTCCACAAAGTTGCGGGTGCCCAGCACGCGCTGCTCGGCAAAGAGTGGCTGGAGGGGCCCCGGCGCGTTGGCCCCCGGAAAGCCGGCGTCGAAGACGGCAATCTGCATGCCCTCGCCCTTGTAGCCGGCGTCGTGCATGGCCACGGCCCCGATGAGCTGGTCCTGGGCGAAGGTTTTGCCGTAGTCGGGGCGGGTGCCCACCTCGTAGGTTGCTGGCTGGTCGACGGGCGGGGCGGGGGCCCAGGCCGGGG
>NZ_MDZA01000060.1 GCF_001816125.1 Hymenobacter coccineus
CGCGGCGAGGCGCGCCGCCCGGGCAGCGCGGGCAATTTCTTCGCGCACGCGCTCGGCAATCAGGTGGTCGAGGCGCTCCACGGCCTGCTGGCGCTCCACAAGTTCGGCGCGCAGGCCCTGCTCCTGCTGGCCCAGCTGCTGCACTACTTCGTCCTGCCGGGTTTTGAGGGTGAGCAGGCTCTTATTTTCCGACAACTGGGTGTTCAGCAGGGCCCCCTTGCGGCGCTGCTGCTGCGTGAGGCCCGTGAGCTGTTCGCTCAGCCGCACCTGCGTGCCCCGGATGCGCGCCGCCTGCTGCTGCCGCTCCTCGGTGTACTGGCGCACGTAGCGCAGCCGCAGCACAAACTGGTTGAACGAGTCGGCGGCGAACAGAAACATGAGCTGGTTGAAGCCATTGGCCGTTTTGGAGGCCGTGTACAGCAGCCGGGCGTACTCGTCCTTCAGCTCGGCCAGGCTGTGCTGGGTTTGCAGCACCTGCTGGGCCGTTTGGTGCACGTTGGTATCGATGCCGTGCAGCTGGGTCGAAATGTTCTGGATAACGTCCTGCTTCACCACCAGCTGCTCCTTGATGACGCTGAGCTGGCCCAGCGTCGCCTTTTTCTTGGCCTGGGTTTGATCCAGGGCCCGGCTTTTCTCCTGGATGGCTTGCAGGTTGGCGCGCCGCTCGCGCTCCAGCTGGGCTTTGCTTTTGGCGGGGCCCCTGGCGGCGGTGCGCGGTTTTTTACGGCGTGCCGGGGATGTGGCACTCTTGGCCGAGCGCGCCGGGGCGGCTTTTTTGCGGCGGGGCTGGTGCTGCGCCGGGGCCCCCAGGGCACCACCCCAGCACAGGCACAGGCACAGGCACAGCAGCCCGGCCACGGGGCCCCAAAACAACTTGCGTTGCCTCGGTTTGGGGTGCGGTTGTGCTGCGTGCGCTGTGCCGTTCACCCTGCGTTATTTGTTGCCCTTCATCCGCTGGAAGCCCTTCGGAATGTCAAATGGAAAGCCCAGGGCTTCGCGCCCGGCGCTCACCTTGCTGTACTTCAGGCTGGCCTTTGTGCTCACGGTGCCCTGCTTGGCGTCTACGAGCAGGCTGTGGGCAAACGGCGTTTTCACCCCGTCCACGGCCTGGAATTCAGCGTAATCGGCGGCGAGGCTGCGGTCGGTGCCGGTTTCGGTTAGCGTCAGTTTCTCCACCCGGCCCGAAGCGGCCTGGAGCAGCTGCTCCACCAGCACGCCGTTGAGCGGGTAGGCCACGCGCTGGCCACCGCCGGGACCCGTGCCCAGCGTGAGGGCCGCACCGGCGGGGGCCGGCTGGTAGTTGCCCAGCAGTAGGGCCTGCGCCTGGGCGAAGCTCACCGGCACGTTCAGCAGCTTGGTGAGGTAGTCGTAGCCACCGGCGAAATACGTCTTATCCAGGCGGTTGATGACGCGCACCGAGTCGGGTGTGAGCAGGGCCCGCACGCCCTCAAAACCCAGCAGGCCGGCCGAAACCCAGATGGCGCTGTCGCGCCGCATCCGAATGTTGATGGTGGCCGACTTTTCGTCGCCCTTGATGGTGGCCTGCACCTTGCCCTTGGCCGTGAGATAAGGCGAGTTAAAATCGACGGCTTTTACGGCGGCTTCCTTGCCGGAGCGCTCGGCGGTGGAGGTGGAAACGCTGGGGGCCGTGCCCTTGGTGGTGGGCACGGCGCGGTGGCACGCGCCGGCCCCCAGCCCGAGGGCCAGCAGCAAAACGGATTTATTCATACAGTTTACGGTCGCGGATTTTGCGGTCTAGGAATTCGGAGGCCCCGCCCCCGGCCTTGCGGGCGCGCTGCCAAGCGGCCAGGGCTGGCTCTTTCTCACCGAGCTGGTACAGCACGTCGCCGTAGTGCTCGATGACGGAGGCATCCTTGGTGGTTTTGAGGGCCGTTTCCAGGGCCGTGCGGGCCCCGGCGTAATCTTTTTGCTTGTAGAGCACCCAGGCGTAGGTGTCGAGGTAGGTGTCGCTGGCGGGAAACTCCTTCACCACGCGGCCAGACATTTCCTTGGCCTTGGCGAGCTGCTGGCCCCGCAGCGACAGGTAGTAGCTGTAGTTGTTCAGTACGGCCCAGTTGTTGGCGTCGATGGCCAGGGCCGCGTCGTAGGCGGCGTCCGACTTGTCATATTCCTTCAGCGCGTGGTAGGCGTCGCCGAGCTGCGCGTCGAACTGAGCCAGTAGCTCCGGCGTGTCGGTGGCCAGCTTGCGGCCGTGCTCCAGCGAGGCCACGGCCTGCTGCGGCTGCTTCTTCATCAGCAGGCCTGTGCCATTGAAAAACCACATCGACGCCTGGTTGGGGAATAGCTCCAGGGCCTGCTCTGAATGCACCAGCAGCGAATCCGTCTGGCCCAGCTCGGCATCTAGCAACACGGCTTGCTGCCACACTTGGTAGCGGGTGTTGTCGAATTTTAGGGCCTTGAGGTAGGCGTTGCGGGCCTCGCGCTTGCGGCCGGTCAGGGTCTGCACGTCGCCGCTCAAGGCGTAGGCCTTGGCCTCCTTGGGGTGGGTGCGCACGGTGGCAGCAGCCAAATCCAGGGCCAGCTGGTTGAGGGCCGGGTTGGGCAGTTGCTTGAGGTAGCTGGCCAGGATGCGCACCGCGTTGTCAATGTCCAGCGCCGGCGAATCGAAGGCCAGCCGCAGCTCCTTTTCTGAGGCTTCGGCCTGCTTTTGCTGGCGGTAGGCGTCGGCCAGTAGCAGGTGGGCCCCGGCGCTGCTGGGGTCGAGCTTCAAGGCCTCCTGGGCCAGGCGAATGGCGTCGGGCAGGCGGTCGTTGGCGGCGTACATCTGGGCCTGGGCCAGCACGTAGCGGGGCTGGTCGGGGTTGGCCGCCACCAGCTTGTTGCCCTCGGCCAGGGCCAGGTCCAGCTTGTTCTGCTTGAGGTAAATCTGCTGCTTCTTAAACGATACCTCGTCACTGGGCCCAAACTGCTGCTCAGCCTGCGTTAAGGTAGATAGGGCCTCGGGCAGCTTGCCCTGGGCCAGGTACAAGTCGCTCAGGTTGAAGAGGTAGCCGCCCGAGTCAGGCACTTCCTTCACCAGGGCGGCGTAGGTGCGGGTAGCGGCGTCGTACTGCTTTTGGCTGGCCTGGGCCTGGGCCAGCAGCAGGTAGTAATAGGCGTTCTTGGGGTCGAGGCGCACGGCGGCGGCACCGTAGTTGGTGGCGTCGCGCAGGTTGCCGCTCAGCAGGCTAGCCTCAGCCAGCTTGTAGTTCAGGGCCGCGTTGGTGGGGTTGAAGGAATAGGCCTTGCCCAGGCGGTCGAGGGCCTTGGGGTAGTCCTCCAACAACACGTACTTCACGCCGTCCACAAACAGCGACTCGCTCACCTCACGGTCACGCTCCGAGAGCACGGGCGCGGCGGGTACGTTCTTTTTGGCGGCAGCCTGGGCCTTGTCGGCTTCGCGCTGCTGCTTGGCAATGGCCCGGCGCTCGGCCCGGCTCAGGGCCGGGCGGTCGGCGGGGGCCTGGGCGCGGGCGGCCCAAGCCGGCAGCAGCAAAAGAAAAACAACCAGGGCAGCGCGCATGACGAATGAAGCTAATCGGCCCCGCGGCCGGTTCCAAAATTACGGCGAATAAATGCCGGCGGCGCGGCCCCCACCGGAGGCCGCGCCGCTTTAACGCAAATCCGCCCTAAAAATTTCCGCCCGCGGGCGGCCGCCTCACACCCGCAGGTTGTTGAAGTCGCCCAGGCTCAGGTCGTCGGGGGTACCGGCCACGATGGCGTGGTTGCCCACCATCGAGTTGGTGATGACCGTGTTGAGCAGCGAAGCCGAGGTTTGCACAATGGAGTTGCTCAGGCGCGAGTCGCGCACGTTGGCGTTGGCGCCTAGACTCACGTGGGGCCCCACTACCGAGTTGGTAATGATGGCGTTATCACCCACGTACACCGGCTCGATGAGCACCGAGTTAGTGATAATGGCCGACGGCGAGACCAGCGACTCACCGCGCTCCTTGAGGTACTCCAAGTAGCGCTGGTTGGTGAACACCGTGGCGTCTTTGTTACCGCAGTCGAGCCACTCGGTTACGCGGCCGGGCACGAACACGGTGCCTTTGTTCTTCATATTTTCCAGGGCGTTGGTGAGCTGGAACTCGCCTTTGTCCTTGATGTCGTTGTCGAGCAGGTATTGCAGCTCCTCGCGCAGGTACGCGCCGTCCTGGAAGTAGTAGATGCCAATGATGGCCAGGTCGGACACAAACTCCACGGGCTTCTCCACAAAGTCGGTAATCTGGCCCTGCTCGTTGAGTTTCACCACGCCGAAGGGGCGCGGGTCTTCCACCTGCTGCACCCAGATGGTGCCGGCTACGCTCGAATCGAGCGTGAAGTCGGCTTTGAACAGCGTATCGGCGAAGGCCACCACTAGGGGACCCGTCAACGACTCTTTGGCGCACAAAATGGCGTGGGCCGTGCCCAGCGCCTCGTCCTGGTACACGATAGTGGCCTTGGCCCCAATCGATTCGGCAATGCCG
This sequence comes from Hymenobacter coccineus, assembly GCF_001816125.1. GTDB lineage: Bacteria > Bacteroidota > Bacteroidia > Cytophagales > Hymenobacteraceae > Hymenobacter > Hymenobacter coccineus. The sequence continues at coordinate 4,467 of NZ_MDZA01000060.1, forward strand.
GCCAGCTGTTTCTCCACGGCCGCGCCGAAGCGCCCGATAATGAACGCCACTTCGTCGACGGGCTCGCCGCACACCTTGGCAATGTCCTCCACGAGGCGCTGCACGATGGGTTTGCCGGCGATGGGCACCAGGGGCTTGGGAACGGTGAGCGTGTGGGGGCGCATGCGCTTGCCCATGCCCGCCATTGGGACGATGATTTTCATTGGAAGGAGTGTCAGTGAAGGGTGAGAAAGAAGAAGAAGTAAGAAGTTCAGCAAAGAAAGGGGCCCCCGGGCTAGTCGCCAACTGGGCCGGCCAGCAACTCGGCCAGCGTGGCGGGGTCCACGTTGCCGCCGCTGAGCAGTAGCACCGTGTGGCGGCTGGGCGGCAGCGCGGCGCGGTGGCGCAGCAGCGCTGCCAGCGGCAAGGCGGCCGTGGGCTCCACCACCAGCCGGGCCTCGGTGAGGAGGCGGCGAGCGGCGCGCCGCAGGTCGGCCTCGCTCACAGTTACGATGTCATCGGCATACGTGCGGACGTGCTGAAAGGTCAATTCGCTCAGCCGCAGCGTGCGCACGCCGTCGGCCAGGGTGCGGTTAGTGTCGGCGGCGGGCCACTCCACCACGTGGCCGGCGCGCAGCGAAGCCTGGGCATCGGCGGCCAGCTCGGGCTCCACGCCGATGATTTTAATGCTGGGCTTCAGCGCTTTCAAGGCCACGGCCAAGCCGCTGAGCAGGCCACCACCGCCCACCGGGGCCAGCACCAGCTCCACTTCCGGCAGGTCCTGGAAAATTTCCAGGCCCGCCGTGCCCTGCCCGGCAATCACGTAGGGGTCGTCGAAGGGCGGCACCAAAATGCGGGGGCCCTGGGCCTGGAGGCGAGCGGCCACGTCCTCGCGCCGCTCGTGGGCGGGGTCGTACAGCACCACTTCGGCCCCCAGGGCCCGGGTGGCGGCCACCTTCACGGCCGGGGCGTTGGTGGGCATGACGATGATGGCCGACATGCCCAGCGCGCGGGCGGCATAGGCCACGCCCTGGGCGTGGTTGCCGCTGGAGTAAGCAATAACGCCCTGCGCCCGCTCCTCAGCCGACAGGGCCAAAATGCGGTTGGCCGCCCCGCGAATTTTGAAGGAGCCGATGGGCTGGAGGCTTTCGGCCTTGAGGTACACGGCCTCGTAGGGCAGCTCGGGCACGGCCAGCGGCAGCAGCGGCGTGTGCCGCGCCAGGCCGCGCAGCCGCCCCTGGGCCTGTTCGATATCGGATAGGGTAACGAAGTTCATCAATAGATAGCTATACGGAAGAAGGGGCCGCAGGGCTGGGATGGCGCCCTTAACTGACGTTTAGGGTGATTTTGCATTTAGTGCGAGTCGCCCCCAGGGGAACCTCACCCCCGGCCCCTCTCCAAAAGAGAGGGGTGCGTTCAACGATTTAAAACTGGCTTCAAGCTGATGACTGGCACCCCTCTCCGCAGGAGAGGGGCTGGGGGTGAGGTTCGGCCGGGGCCCCAAAGCCGTCATTCCAATTTGCCGCAGCGATTAGCGGGCAGCCGGCGAAAAAGCCAGCAGCCCGCCCCAACTAGCCGCGCTGGGGGCCCTAGCCGGCGCCGGTGCTGCCGTAGCCACCGGTGCCGCGGCCGGTGGCGGCCAGGGTTTCGGCGGGTTGCCAGGCAATGGTTTCGTGGCGGGCCACTACCAGCTGGGCCACCCGCTCGCCGTCGCGCACCTCGAAGGGCACATTGGAGAGGTTCACCAGCAGCACGCCGATTTCGCCGCGGTAGTCGGCGTCGATGGTGCCGGGGCTGTTTACGAGGGCGATGCCGTGGCGCAGGGCAAGGCCGCTGCGGGGCCGCACCTGCCCCTCAAACCCCACCGGAATGGCCACCGCCAGCCCCGTCGGAATCAGGGCCCGCTCCAGGGGCCCCAGCGTCACGGGCGCGTCGAGAAAAGCGCGCAGGTCGAGGCCGGCGGCGTGGTCGGTTTGGTATTCGGGCAGCGGGTGGCGCGAGCGGTTGACGACGGGAATCTGCATGGAAAAGTCAAAAGGCACTGGGATGGAGGCAAAAAGTCAGGCAAGTTTTTCAACCCTTAGGCCCCGCGAAGGAAGGCATTTGGATTCAGCCGGCGAAGCCTCGGCTGGGCAATTGGCCGGAGGCATTATTGAATCAAAGTTTAATTGCAGCTGCTTCCCAAGGAGCTACCAGCTGAATGCCAGACCTTAACTACAAATCTGACCAGTGCTGCTTTGCGGCAAAAGGCTCATCCATCAGGCTTCGTGCGCGTTTCCTTGCCTGCCTTTTGGTAGTGCTTGGAGTGGCCTGTCAGCCTGAAAAACAGCGTCCGGTTACAACGGCCGCCGTTTCACGCCCGGCCCTGCTACGGGCCGGCGAAAAAATTCTCTCCAAAAATCGCCGGTTCGTGTACCTCGCGCGGTGGTACGCGCCGGGAGCAACAACCGCCACACTGGATACCGTGACGATGACGGCCTCGGGCATACCCTTTGAGATTATGCCCACGGAAACACTCATTGTATGGTTGTTTCGGGCAGATACGCTCTGGCCGGCGGGTCCCACGCAGGGGGTGAGGGCCGTTGATAACAAGGAGGAATTTTCGATTCATCCGCCCCGCTACGGGCGCTACCGCATCCTGGAATTCAACCCATTTCCCCACATCAAGCTGCCAGCAATACGCGGCAGAACCTGGGAATGGAGCGTCTACCCGCCGGCCAGCGTGTATGCGGACCCAAAGTGGGCCAGTTGGAAAGACACCTTACGGGTGGAGTTTCGCTACATGCTGGGCGGTACCGTGCAGTTAGCTACCCCCTTGGGCAGCCTCCCTTGCTACCGTGTGGATGCTAAGGCTACTAGCAAGCTGGGCACCACGGCTTTGACGTCCTACTTCCACCCCGCATATGGCTTCGTTCGGTTGGACTACTGCAACATCGACCGCAGCCGCGTACAGCTGGAAATGATAACGGTAGACGTGCGGCTAGAGTCGACCGAGAAAATATTGGAACAAGTGTTCTGGCGACCGTCTGATTTACAGCTGCCCAAATAAGGGGTCCCATAAAGCCCAGAGAGTAGCGCTATTGGGGCCCCAGAAAACTCGTACCCGTACCAATGGCAAGCTGGCCCCGGCCGGGCTAGGCGCGCCGCAGGTGGCGGCCTTCGCCCAGCCACAGGGCCCCCACGAAAGCCACCGATAAGGCCACGTGCCAAGCGTGCCGGGGGCCCCAGCCGGCTACTGGTACCGCCGAGCCCAGCGCCACCAGCCCCACGGCCAGCGCCAGCCACAGGCCCAGCCGGCCCATCGGGTAGGGCACCGGAAAGTGCCGCTCGCCCAGCCGCCAGCACAGCACGGCCATCATGAAGTAGCAGGCCAGCGTAGCGATGGCCGAGCCCATGTAGCCGAGCACTGGAATCAGCAGGAAGTTGAGGGCGATGGTGAGCACCGCTCCACCGGCCCCGATGTAGGTGCCGTAGTAGGTTTTGTCGGTCAGCTTGAACCACACCGATAGGTTGTAGTATACGCCCAGAAACAGGTTGGCCAGCAGCAGCACCGGCACCACAGTTAGCCCCTGCCGGTACTCGGGCCGCCGCAGAAACAGCACCCCGAAGTCCTCCACGTTCAAGCTGATAACTACGAAAATTACCGCGCAGCACAACGTGAACCACTTGAGCACCAGCGCGAACGTGGCCGGCGAGTTCTTCTCGGTGCTCTGGGCAAAGAAGAATGGCTCGGCCGCGTAACGAAACGCCTGAATGACGAGCGACATGAAGATGCTGAGTTTGTAGCACGCCCCGTAAATGCCCACCGCCGCGAGGCTGCTCTTCCCCGGGTAGAAGCCCGTGGGCAGCCACTTGGGCAGCAAAATCCGGTCGAGGGTTTCGTTCACCATACCGGCCAACCCCATCAACATCAGCGGATAGGCATACTTGAGCAGCGGCCGCAGGGGCCCCCAGCTGAACCGAAACCGGAAGTCGAGCAGCTCCCGGCCCAGCAGCAGCAGCGTGGCCGCGCTGGCCACCAAGTTGGCCAAAAACACGTAGCCCACGCCCAGGCTGGGGTCGTACACGCGGGCCACCAGGGGCCCCAGCGCGGGTAGCCACTTGCCGCTGGCCACGGCCGGGCACAGCACAATGAAAAACAGGTTCAGGGCCACATTCAGCACGATACCGGCCATCTTCACAGCGGCAAACTTGCGGGCCTTGTTCTCCAACCGCAGCCGGGCAAACGGCAGCGCCGACACCGCATCAAGGCCCAGAATCAGGGCCACCCAGTAGGCGTAGCGCTCGTTGCCTGGCCCAATTTCCAGCAGGCCCAGCAGCGGGCGGGCCAGGACCATCAGCAGCAGCGTGAGCCCGGCGCTGCTCAGCAGCAGCAGGCTCAGGGAACGGTCATACAGCTCGCGGCGGTCGGTGCCGGGGCGGTTGGCGAAGCGGAAGTACGTGGTTTCCATGCCGTAAGTGAACACCACGTTCAGAAACGACACGTAGGCGTACAGCCCCGTCACCACCCCGTACTCGGCCGCCGCAAAGGCCCCCGTGTAAATTGGCACCAGCAGGTACGTCAGCACCCGCCCCACGATGCTGCTCACGCCGTACACCGCGGTTTGGGAGGCCAGCTTTTTGGCAATACTCATGCGCTTTGGTTTAATTAAAAATTATAGATTAAGAACTAAAAATGAGCATGTTAACTACCCTCATTCTTGCTTGAAAACGGCATTTTCCACCATTTTTAATTCCTAATTTTTAATTTTTAATTCCTTTTCATTTCCCTTGGAACGCTGCCGGCCGCTTCTCCAAGAACGCCTGGGTGCCTTCCTTAAAATCGTCGGTCTGGAACGCGCGGCCGAAGGCTTCGGCCTCCGAGGCGTAGCCGTCTTGCCCCGGGGCGTAGCCGGCGTTCACGCTGGCGATGACGAGCCCCAGCGCCACGGGGCCCTTGCTCAACATCCTGGCCAGCAGCTGGCGGCAGAAATCCAGCAACTCGGCCGCGGGCACCACGTGGTTGGCCAGGCCCAGGCGCAGGGCCTCGTCGGCTCGAATCATGTCGGCCGTCAGCATCAGCTCCAAGGCCTTGGCCTTGCCCACCAGCTGGGGCAAACGCTGGGTGCCGCCGTAGCCGGGCAGCAGGCCCAGGCTCACCTCGGGCAAGCCGAAGCGGGCCGTGTCGGCGGCCACGCGCAGGTGGCAGGCCATGGCCAGCTCGCAGCCGCCGCCCAGCGCGAAGCCGTTCACGGCGGCCACCACCGGCTTGGGGCTGCGCTCGAACTGGGCAAAAACCCGCTGCCCGTACGCCGCCGCGCCCGCGGCCTGCACGGGCGTCAGGGCCGCCAGCTCGGCAATGTCGGCCCCCGCCACGAAGGCCTTTTCGCCGCTGCCCGTGAGCAGGATGGCGCGCACCGCGGGGTCGGCCAGGGCCTGCTGGCCCGCCGCGTCCAGCTCCGCGATGGTGGCCGCGTTCAAGGCGTTCAGCTTGGCGGGGCGGTTGACGGTGAGGGTGAGCACGCCGGTGGCGGCGTCGAGGTCGTAGAGCAGGTTGTCGAAGAAACTGGCCATTGGGCAGGGGCTAAGCGGTGGGGGGCAAAGGTAGGGCCCCGGCCCGGGGCCCTGCCTTTGCCCCCCGCGCCACGCAGCACCAGCGCCGGGCAAAACCAGACAGCGCAAACAGAACACCTCCTAACAGCAATAATCCAACATAATGTGTTGATGTTATCCCTATATCTTTACCTCAAACAATTTTCCTCTAACTAAAAGAGGTTGCAGCTTTTTCACCTTTTTCCTCTTCCTTATGAGCGTTGTTTCCGAATTTAAAGAGTTTATTTCCAAGGGAAATGTGCTCGACCTCGCTGTGGGAGTCATCATCGGCGCGGCGTTTGGCAAAATCGTTTCTTCGCTCACCGACGATATCCTCATGCCGCTGGTGGGGATGGTGGGCGGGGCCCCCGATTTCTCCGCCATCCACCTGGGCCCCTTGAAAGTGGGCTTGTTCCTGAACGCGGTGGTCGGCTTCCTCATTCTAGCTTTCATCATTTTCCTGATTGTGAAGGGGGCCAACACAATCAAGAAGGCGCCGGTGGAAGTGGCCCCCGTGGCCCCGATTGACACCAAGGACCAAGTACTGCTCACCGAAATCCGCGATGCCCTGCGGGCCGGCGGCCGGTTATAATCCGGCGTTGGCCGGCTCAGCCCGGCTGTCTGGCGGGGGCCCTGATTGCCAGGCCCCCCGCCAGACAGCCGGGCTTCATTTATGCAGCTACAGCAGCGGCACGCACAGCCGGGTAGGCCAGGGCGAACTTATCTTGCTTCCTGCCGGTTGCCGCGGTGCTTTTCCGACTTCATCCCCCGCTTCTCCCCTGCCGCATGAAAAACCTGTTCGCTGCTGTTGCCCTTGCGGGCCTGGGGCTAGTTGCCGCCCCCGCTTTCGCTCAGTCGGGCCCCGTCGACCCGCGCCAACCCAGCTTAACGGCCGAAGAGATTAAGCACAACCAGCAGATGCAGGTGCTGGAAGCCCGCGCCGGCATCGCCACCGGCAACACCAGCCTCAGCCGGGCGGCGGGCCCTGCGCGGCAGTACGACACCAAGGCCGGCGGCTTCATGGTGCGCAAGTTCAAGGCCGCGCCCGGCGCGGGCAAGGCCGCGCCCGGCGCGGGCAAGCAGGAACGCGGCCAGATGCACCCGGCCAGCGGCGCTAACCCCTCGGGCAAACCCCTGGTGCACAAGCACCCTGGCCGCAAAAAGCGCTTCCTGTTCTTCTAAATCGCAGATTTTGCAGATTAGGGCGGATTTCGCGGATTTTTGATGGCCGTTACGGGGGCGCGGTGCTTAGCAGCCCACGGCACCCCTACTACTTTTCGTTGACTGATTACCGGCGGGTATAAAAGCAAAAAGGCGACCTTCTCGGGTCGCCTTTTTGCTTTTGACTAATCGGCTACAAAATCCGAAAAATCCGTCTTAATCCACAGAATCCGTGATCTAGAGGGTACGCTTGATTTCTTTCTCTTCGAAGCCCTCAATGTTGTCGCCTTCTTGCAACTCGTTGAAGTTCTTGATGGAAATACCGCACTCGTAGCCCTGGCGCACTTCCGACACATCGTCTTTGAAGCGTTTGAGGTCCTGGATTTCGCCGGTGTGTACCACAATGCCGTCGCGCACCACCCGTACGCGGGTGCGGCGGGTAAAGGAGCCGTCTGTCACCATACAGCCGGCAATAGTGCCGACTTTAGTGATGTTGAACACGATGCGCACCTCGGCGTTGGCCACCACCACTTCCTGCACCGTTGGGGCCAGCATGCCTTCCATGGCATCCTTCACCTCGTTGATGGCGTTGTAGATGATGCTGTACAAACGCACGTC
>NZ_MDZA01000061.1 GCF_001816125.1 Hymenobacter coccineus
CGCCGCGCAGCGGCAGGCCGCGGGCGGAGCGGCCGACTAAGCCGCCGGCCGGTGGGGCCCCGGGCAATTCCCGCCGCGTTGCGGGTGCTTGCGTATGCCCTTACTTAGCGCCATTCGCTTCCCCTCCCAATCACCAAATTCTATGAGTACTTCCCAAACCTTCTCGCTATCCGTCGGCGACGGCACCACGATGCAGGCCTACGCCGCCCAGCCCGCCGCGGCCAACGGCGCGGTGCCCGGCATCATTCTGTTGCAGGAAGCCTTCGGGGTGAACCACCACATCCGCAGCGTGGCCGACCGGCTGGCGCAGGCCGGCTACGCCGTGGTGGCGCCCGAGCTGTTTCACCGCACGGCCGCCCCGGGCCTGGAAATCGCCTACAACGATTTCCCCAGCGCCATGCCGCACTACTTCGCCATCAACAACGACGACCTGACGGCCGACCTGCAGGCGGCCCACGCTTGGCTCACGAGCCAACCCGGCGTGGTGGCCGACAAAATCGGCAGCATCGGCTTTTGCCTGGGTGGGCGCGTGTCCTTCCTGGCCAATGCTGTGCTGCCGCTGGCGGCTGGCGTGTCGTACTACGGCGGCGGCACCGAGCAAATCAAGGACCGCGCCGCCGACCTGCACGCCCCGCACCTGTTCTTCTGGGGTGGGCTCGATGCGCACATCTCGAAGGAGAACATTGCCGAGGTCATCGAGGCAGTAGATGCAGCCAAGAAGCCCTACATCAACACCGTCATCTCCGACGCCGACCACGGCTTCCACTGCGACGAGCGCCCCAGCTACAACGCCGCCGCCGCCCACGAGGCCTGGGCCCTCACGCTGGCCTTTTTCGCCGATAAGTTCAAGGCGACGAAGTAAGACGCCACCCGATATTTACAGCTGGGCGTACCCGCCAGAGCCCCAACAGAACGTCCTGCCGCAACCGCGGCAGGACGTTCTGTTTTTGCGGAATCCTGCACCGGACTTCTACTGGGGCCCCAGCAGGGGCTTGGCGGCGAGGAAGCGGTCGATGAGCCGCTCGGGGTGCTGCTCATCGAATTCGGCCAGGCCCAGCACGAACGCCGGCTCGGGCTGCACGAAGCGCAAGGCCTCGTTCACGGCGGCGCGGTAGGCGCGGAAGCGTTCGGGCTCGGCGGCGGCAGCGGCGGCTTCGGTGTCCCAGCGCAGGGCCCCGGGGCCCCGGCGCACCAGCAGCGGCAGCACGAACGGGATGTAGCGGCTAAATACCGGGTTCTCGGTGCTGGTCAGCCGCGTGTCGGGCCACAGGTGGAAATCGGCGAACGAGGCCGGCGGGGCCACCACGTAGCGTGCCTGCTCTTCGGCCAGGGCCCCAAACAGCGCGGCCCGGCCCGGCTGGGCGTAGAGCTGGGCAAAGGCCGCGTACCACACCGTGACGCCAGCCGGGCTCACGAGCTGGTAGGGATGGAAGGTGCTGCCGACGCCCACGCCGCCGTGGGGCCCCACCACCAAGTCGTAGAGCTGGCCGAACCGGGCCACGTCGGCCGCCTGGCGGTAGGGGTTGTCGGTGAGGCCGTAGAGGCAAAAGCAGGCAAAATCGGCGAGGGACGGCGGGGCGGGGGGAGTGGTAGAATCGGGCACGGCAGGGGCAAGGGAGAAAAGCGCGCCGGGCCACGGCCCGGCGGCACCCGCAAATTTCGGCCGCCGCCGGCTTTTCTCGCGCGGCCGGTGCTAAATTTCAGCCGTCCAACTTGCACAAATCCCATCCAAACCATGAAAAAACTTCTGCTTCTACCGTTGGCTACGGCCCTTTGCGGCGCACTGGCCGGGGCCCACGCGGGGCCCCCGGCCGCCGCGCCGCGCCCGGCCTACTTCGCCCTCAAAGTGTACCACCTCAAGAGTAGCCGCCAGGAAGCGCTCGTCGACAGCTTTTTGCAGCACCAGTACGTGCCGGCGCTGCACGCGGCGGGCATCCCCGCCATCGGCGTGTTCAAGCCGGTGGGCAACGACACGGCCGCCGACCGGCGCGTGTACGTGTTCACGCCCTACGCTTCGATGAAGCAGTGGGAGCAGGTAGACAAGGGCGTGGCGGCCAAGCTGGTGGCGGCCGGCGGCGGCTACGAAAACGCAGTTTACACTAATCCCGCGTACGGCCGGCAGGAAAATATTTTCATCAAGGCCTTTGATGAAATGACCGCCCTGAACGCCCCCCGCCTCGACGCGCCCAAAGCCGAGCGGGTGTACGAACTGCGCAGCTACGAGGGCGCCAGCGAGAAAATCTTCCGCAACAAGGTGCAGATGTTCAACGCCGGCGGCGAAATCAAGCTCTTCGACCGGCTCGGCTTCAACGGTATTTTCTACGGCGAAGTCCTGTTCGGGCCCAAAATGCCGAACCTGATGTACATGACCTCCTTCAAAAACATGCCCGACCGCGAGGCGCACTGGAAAGCCTTCGGCGCCGACCCCGAGTGGAAGCGGCTCTCCGGCCTGCCCGAGTACCAGAACAACGTGGCCCACATTGACATCACGTTTTTGCGGCCGGCCAATTATTCAGATTTGTAATATTAGTGGCGGTCTGAAACGAGGTGGTCCGGCGACTTTTTCAGTCGTCGGGCCACTCTGATAGTGCTCCGGGGCCCCTGTTTTTGGTAAGAGTGACCCGGCGAAGCCCTTCGGGCAATTCGCCGGACCACCCCCGCTTTAGTCCACCATCAAAATACGTCGTGCTGAGCTTGTTGAAGCATCTTTTTCTGCTGAGTAATTATTTACTTGTGCGGGAAAGATGCTTCACTGCGTAGACGCCAGATGAGCATGACGTTCTTAGTTCTTCCACCTTTCCCACCCCACCTAAACCCGCCTCGCCCGTGTCTGCTTCCCGTCGTGATTTCCTGAAAAATGCCGCCGCCCTGGTGGCCGCCGCCGCCGTGGCCCCGCAGGCCTTGGGCCCCAAAGCTTCCGGCCAAACCTTTGTTTGAAATTTCCCTGGCCGAGTGGTCGTTTCACAAGGCGCTGTTCAGCAATAAGATGAGCAACCTGGACTTTCCGGTCGTTGCCAAAAAGCAGTACGGTATCGGCGTGGTGGAGTACGTGAACCAGTTTTTCAAAGACAAGGCTGAGGACTCGAAATACCTGGCCGAGCTACTGTTGCGCTGCCGCGACAACGGCGTGAAAAACCACCTGATTATGATTGACGGCGAGGGCGAACTGGGGCCCCACCGAGGCCGAGCGCCTTAAGGCCGTCGAAAGCCACTACAAATGGGTGGACGCAGCCAAGTACCTGGGCTGCCCCACGGTGCGGGTAAACGCCTTCGGCAAGGGCACGGCTGCGGAAGTGCAAAAAGCCGCCGCCGACGGCCTGGCCCGCCTGGCCGAGTACGCCCAGAAGGCGGGCATCAACGTAATCGTGGAAAACCACGGCAGCTACACCTCCAACGGCGAGTGGCTGCTGGCCACCATCCGGCAGGTGGGCCGGCCCAACGTGGGCATCCTGCCCGACTTCGGCAACTTCTGCATCCGGCGCGACACCGGCGACCTCTACCGCGGCAAGTGCATCGAGGAGTACGACAAGTACAAAGCCGTGCGCGAGTGGATGCCGGTGGCCAAGGGCGTGAGCGCCAAAACGTTCGACTTCGACGCCAACGGCAACTGCGTGGAAACCGACTACTTCAAGATGTTCAAAATCATCAAGGATTCGGGCTTCCGCGGCTACGTGGGCATCGAGTACGAAGGCGAAGTGACCAGCGAGGAAGAGGGCGTGCGCAAAACCAAAGCCCTGCTGGAAAAGGTACTGAAAACGCTGGCCTAGGGCCCCGGCGGCGCGCTACTTGCCCGCCGCCCGCTCCCGAATGCCCTTGAACTCCGAGCCCGCCCGCCACTGCGGAAACGTGGTTTCGGCGGCCAGGCGCTGGCCCACGCGGAAGTAGAGCTGCGCGTCTTCGGCTACGCCGGCCAGGTCCCAGGCGGGGTCGAACTGGTCGGCGGGCTTGTGGTACATGCCGGTGGTGTAGGCCTGGCGCTGCTGGGCGATGTAAGCCTTGCCCTGAGCGCGGCTCTCGAAGCCGCCGCTGGCGTAGAGCGAGGGCACGCCCACGTGGGCGAAGCTGAAGTGGTCGGAGCGGTAGAACATGCCAGTTTCGGGCGTCTGGTCGGGCAGCAGGTAGCGCCCTTGCTCGCGGGCGGCGGCGCGGGCGTAATCTTCCAGCTCCGACTGCCCCGCGCCGATGACGGTGAGGTCCTTCATGCGGCCGTAGGGCCAGAGCATGTCCATATTGAGGTCGGCCACCGTCTTGGCCAGCGGGAACGGCGGGTGCTGGGCGTAGTAGGCCGAGCCCAGCAGGCCCTGCTCTTCGCCCGTCACGGCCAAAAACACGAGGCTGCGCGCGGGCTTAACGGGCGCTTCCTTAAACGCCTTGGCGATGCTCAGCAGCGCGGCCAGGCCGGTGCCGTCGTCCACGGCCCCGTTGTAAATGGAGTCGCCGACGATGGTTTTGCCCACGCCAAAGTGGTCCCAGTGGGCCGAGTAGACGATGTACTCGCCGGCGTTGGTGGTGCCGGGCAGCACGGCCAGCACGTTTTTGGAGGTCTGGCGCCGCAGCTTGTTGCGCAGGCTGGTGCTCATGGTAAGGCCCAGGGCCCGGGGCCGGAAGCCGCGCTGGTTGGCGGCGGCATAAAGGGCAGCGTAGTTCTGGCCGGCGGCCGTGAACAGGCGCTTGGCGGCGTCGAGCGTCAGCCAGCCCTCGAGGGCGCACTTGCTGGCGCCGTGGTCGGCCGTTTGGGGGCGCAGCTTGGGCCCCACGGCCCCGCTCAGCACCACGCTCCAGGGGTAGGCGGCGGGCTTGGTGTCGTGCACAATGAGCAGGCCGGCGGCGCCGTGGCGGGCCGCTTCTTCATACTTGTAGGTCCAGCGGCCGTAGTAGGTCATGGCCCGGCCCTTGAACAGGGTGCTGTCGTTGCCCGCGTTGCCGGGGTCGTTCACGAGCACCACCACGGTTTTGCCCTTTACGTCGAGGCCGGCGTAATCGTCCCAGCCGTACTCAGGGGCCACCACGCCGTAGCCGGCAAACACGAGCGGCGAGTTCTTGACCGCCACCACCGGCTGCTCGCGCTGGGTAAAGAGCACGTAATCGGTCTTGTAGGCCAGGGTTAGGCTTTTGCCGGGCCCCGCAATTTGCATCGTCGGGGCCGGCGCGGCGGTAATCTCCACCATCGGCACCGGCTGGAAATAGCTGCCGTTGGGGCCCCCGGGCAGCAGCCCCAGCGCCTTGAACTGCGCCGCCAGGTAGGCCGTGATGCGTTCTTCGCCCGCCGTGAACGGCTTGCGGCCCAGCATCTCGTCGGCCGCCACCGTTTTCAGGTAGCCGCGGATGTCGGCCGCCTTAATGGCATCCGGCGGGGCGGCCGGGGCCCCCGGCGCAGCGGCGGCAACGGCCGTGGCCTGGCTGGCCGCGTCGGGTTTGGATTGGCAGCCCGTGGCAAAGGCGAGGGCAAGCAGCAGGGCCGGCAGCGGCCGGGTGGCGAGAAGTTTTGAAGGCATGGGCGGGGCGTGGGGCCCAAAAACGGGGCCCCCGGCGGGCTCAAGGTACTGGGTATCCCCGGGATGGGGCCCCAGCCGGGGCCGCTAGCCCGGTTTCTCGGGGGCCAACGTGCGCTCGATGCGGCGGTCGGGCACCAGCCACATCAGGGCCACAAACACGTAGCAGGTCCCCGCCAGCCAGGGCAGCCAGAAGCTGCTGGCTATGCCCACCAGGTAGAGCACCGGCGAGAGCTTGCCCTTCCCGTCGCGCCCCACGGCGCGGGCCAGCGCCGATTCGGGCCCGCCGTTCACGGCAATGATGCAGTTTTGCAGAATAAAATAGGCTACCGCCGAACCCATCAGCATGCCGCCGTACACGGCCAGCGTGGCCGGCGCAAAGTGGTTTTCGCCCATCCAGCCGGTGGCAAAGGGTATCAGCGAGAGCCAGAACAACAGGTGCAGGTTGGCCCACAGCACGCCGCCGCTCACCTGCCGCGTTCCGCTGAGCAGGTGGTGGTGGTTATTCCAGTAAATGCCCACGTACACAAAACTCAGCACGTAGCTCAGAAACACGGGCAGCAGCGGCCGCAGCGCCGCCAAGTCGGCCCCGTGCGGCACCTTCAGCTCCAACACCATGATGGTGAGGATGATGGCGAGCACGCCGTCGCTGAACGCTTCGAGGCGGCCTTTTTGCATGGGATGGGGAAGGAGGTAGGTGGTCCGACAGCACCGTTGCCAGCCGTGGAAATGCCGCTAAGATAAGCCCATAAAAAAACGCCACCCCGTTGCCAGGGCGGCGTTTTTTCAACATAATTAACAAGTTGCAGCCTTATGCTTTGGCCAGGTCGAAGCGGTCGGCGTCCATCACTTTGGCCCAGGCGGCCACGAAGTCGCGCACGAACTTGGGGCCGGCGTTATTGGTGCCGTACACTTCGGAGATGGCGCGCAGCTCCGAGTTCGAGCCGAAAATCAGGTCGACGCGGGTGCCGGTCCACTTCACCACGTTGGTTTTGCGGTCGCGGCCTTCAAACAGCTGGTCGGCCTCCGAGGTGGCTTTCCAGGTGGTGCCCAGGTCGAGCAGGTTCAGGAAGTAGTCGTTGCTGAGCGTGCCGGGGCGGTCGGTGAACACGCCGTGGTTCGAGTGGTCGAAGTTGGTATCGAGCACGCGCAGGCCGCCAATCAGCACCGTCATTTCGGGAGCCGAAAGGGTCAGCAGCTGCGCCCGGTCGATGAGCATGGCCTCAGCCGACGCTTCGTGGTTGGCGCCCAGGTAGTTGCGGAAGCCATCGGCGTGCGGCTCCAGTGCCTCAAACGACTGCACGTCGGTCTGGGCGTGGGTGGCGTCGGTGCGGCCGGGGTGGAAGGGCACCTGCACCTCGTAGCCGCCGTCTTTGGCGGCCTGCTCGATGGCCGCCGCGCCGCCCAGCACAATGAGGTCGGCCAGCGATACTTGCTTACCGCCCGCGTTGCCGTTGAACTCCTTCTGAATGCCGGTCAGCACGTCGAGCACCTTGCTCAGCTCGGCGGGGTTGTTGGCATCCCAGTACTTCTGGGGAGCCAGTTGAATGCGGGCGCCGTTGGCCCCGCCGCGCTTGTCGGAGCCGCGGAACGTGGAGGCCGACGCCCAGGCCGTGCGGATGAGCTGCGCGCCCGTGAGGCCGCAGGCCAACAGCCGGTCTTTCAGCGTGTTGATGTCCTGCTCGTCAATCGGCGCGTAGTCGGCGGCGGGCAGCGGGTCTTGCCAGATGAGCACTTCGGCGGGCACGTCGGCCCCCACGTAGCGCGACAGGGGCCCCATGTCGCGGTGCGTGAGCTTGTACCAAGCGCGGCTGAAGGCATCGGCAAACTCCTCGGGGTTTTCGTGGAAGCGGCGCGAGATTTTCTCGTAAATCGGGTCTTCGCGCAGGGCGATGTCCGAGGTCAGCATGAACGGCTGGTGCGTGATGCTGGGGTCGTGGGCATCGGGGATGGTGCCCGCGCCGCCGTTGTTTTTGGGCCGCCACTGATGGGCCCCGGCGGGGCTCTTGGTCAGCTCCCACTCGTAGCCAAACAGGTTGTTGAAGTAGCCGTTGCCCCACTTGGCGGGGGTAGCGGTCCAGGCGCCTTCGAGGCCGCTGGTGATGGTGTGTACGCCGTGGCCGGTGCCAAACGAGTTTTTCCAGCCCTTGCCCTGCTCGGCGATGCCGGCCGCAGCGGGCTCGTGCTCAATGTATTGGGCGGGGTCGGCGGCGCCGTGGGTTTTGCCGAAGGTGTGGCCGCCGGCAATCAGGGCCACGGTTTCCTCGTCGTTCATGGCCATGCGGCCGAAGGTTTCGCGGATGTCGCGGGCCGAGCCCAGCGGGTTGGGGTTGCCGTTGGGGCCCTCCGGGTTCACGTAAATCAGGCCCATCTGCACGGCGGCCAGCGGGTTTTCGAGCTGGCGGTCGCCGGTGTAGCGCTTGTCGCCGAGCCACTCGCGCTCCGAGCCCCAGTAGATTTCGTCCATCGGCTCCCACACGTCGGCGCGGCCCCCCGAGTAGCCAAACGGCTGCAAGCCCATCGACTCCAGGGCGCAGTTGCCGGCCAGAATCATGAGGTCGGCCCAGGAAATCTGCTCGCCGTACTTCTGCTTAATCGGCCACAGCAGGAGGCGGGCCTTGTCGAGGTTGGCGTTGTCGGGCCAGCTGTTGAGCGGCGCAAAGCGCTGCATGCCCGCCCCCGCGCCCCCGCGGCCGTCGGCAATGCGGTAGGTGCCGGCGCTGTGCCAGGCCATGCGGATAAAGAACGGCCCGTAGTGGCCATAGTCGGCCGGCCACCAGTCCTGCGAGGTGGTCATCAGCTCAAACAGGTCCTGCTTCACGGCGTTCAGGTCGAGCTTCTTGAACTCCTCCACGTAGTTGAAGTCGGCCCCCATGGGATTGGCCTGGGGCGCGTGCTGGCGCAGAATGTTGAGGCGCAGCATGTTGGGCCACCAGTCGCGGTCGCGGGTGCCGCCACCGGCCGTCTGCTGGGCCTGCCCCGCCAAAAACGGGCACTTGGCCGCCGACTCGTCGTTCATAAAATGCTCGGTGGTGTTGCCGGCGGGCGGGTGTTGGTTGTGGTCTTCAGCCATTGGTAAGGAAGGTTGGGATGAATTAGAATTTAGATTTCAGGAGCTAACCCCTGGTTAGGTACTGGTTTACAGCAAATTGATTCGCTGGGGCCCCTTGCTGACAGCTACGGTACCCGGGGCTTGCGGTAGGGCCCCGGCCAGGCGGTAGCAGGCCATCGGTGGGGGCACACCGGCTTCGGCCGTAGCCGGCGCGAAAAAAGCCTGGGTAACTGCCGGAATCCGAGTTGCTGGATGGGTTTTGGCCGTCACCCCGGAGTTGTCCGCACGCGCGGGCGAAGTGCCGGTAACTGCTGCGGGTGGCAGACCATGCCCGCGCTGCTACCGGCCGGGTGGCCGTTTGAGGCTGCTGCCATCGCTGAGAAAAGGAGGTTGGTGGTACACGAGAACTACCACAAAGAACGGCTCAGGCGGGCAGAAGCAAAAATAGGATTATGTTATAGCGGGATAGGCTGCTACCCGGCATTTGTGCCCTACTGACATAATCAAGAGTTGTTTTTGCCAATTTAGTTCACCTGGCCCGCAATTTACTGGACGTACGTTTTCGAAATCCGGCCTGGGTTGCGCGGGCCCTGGGGCCCCGGGCGCGCCGGTTGCAAATAGTAGTAAACGGCTTGCCAGGGCCCCGGCAAGCCGTTCTGGGGCCTACGTCCAGTTGATAAAATCTGCCGCCGAGGGCAGGGGGGCGAACTCGGGCGGGAACGACAGCGCAAAGGCTTGGGTGGCGGCGGCCGGGCCCCCGTTGGCCCCGGTGCTCCGGCGCAGGGCGGTGTACAGCACCTTGGCCAGCTCTTGCTTGAGCGTGATGGCGGGCATGGGGGCCTGCGCTGCCCGCAGCAACAGGGCATGCAAGGCGGCATGCAGGGCGGGCGCGTTGGTGTGCGTGCTGGCCGAAAGCTGGCCGACCCGCGCCAGCGCCCGCTGAACGAGGGCCAGCACCTGCGCTTCGCCATCCGATGCCCACGCATCGGCCATGTGCACTTGGTGCAGCCACACTTGCATGTATTCAGCTAATAAAAGATCGTATAGGTCGGCCATAGAATAGGGTTTTCCGAGGTTTATCTAGTAAATAATATATAAGGGCAACGAGTTGATTTACAAGTTACAGCCGCCGGTAGCCAGGTACCAGGAGGCTGAGCAAAAATTAGCCCAACCGCTTGAATTGGCCGGTGAAAGGCACGGTGCGCTCGCCCAATTAAATAAGTTTGGTTTGGGGCGCGGCGGCGCCGGGCACGTAACCGGGTGCTGCCGCCGGCCCGCCGCTGCCGGGGCCCCGGGCAAGGGCCGCCGCGGGCCGGCCGGCCCAGCTTGTATTATGCCGTGTACCAGTTGGGTTGGGCCCGCAGGTAATCTATTAAGTATAAATTACGCTAAATCTCCGTATTTTTTGGGCTTTTGAAGCCGTTGTTGGCGCAGCACTTGCCGTAAATAAGCGCATGGACGACCTTTCAACTGAAGATGCACGCCGGCGTGCCATTGCGTGGGCCACGGCCCTGGCGGCCGGTACGTCTTTGGCTGCGCAACCGCACGAAGCCGAATTGCTGGAGCACTACGCCCGGGGGGAAATGACCCTGAACCAAGTGCTGGCGCGCCTCGAAACCCAGGTGCACCACGTGCTGTACCGCAGCCAGGCCGCGCACCCGTTTTCCGAGGACCAGCTGCTGGAATTGCTGGAGCAGGCGCGGGTGGGCAACGAGCAGCACAACCTAACGGGGCTGCTGTGCTACAGCCACGACGGCCACTTCGTGCAGGTGCTCGAAGGGGAGGAAATGGCCGTGCGCGAGATGTTTGCCCACATCCAGCGCGATGCGCGCCACCAGCGGGTGACGGTGCTGAGCGAGGCCGCCGGCCCGGCCCGGATGTTTGGCGACTGGCGCATGGCCTTCGCCCGGGTCGAAGCGACGGCGTTTCACTGGCTGATTGGCTACCTGGAGGCCCGCCGCCGCAACCTGTTGCTGCCGCACGTGCGCATCGACGACCCGCACCTGGTATCGTTGCTGGCCGCCTTTGGCGCGGCCTAAGCCGCGGCGGCCCGGGCGGCCTCCGGCGCGTTAGTGCGGGCGGGCAGGTACGGCCTTGGCCTGAAAAAATTCGTCGGCTTTGCGGTTGAACTCGTCGGCGTGCTCGACGAGGGTGCCGTGGCCGCTGTTGGGCACCACCCAGAGCCAGGCGCGCGGCAGGTGGCGGTAGATGGCCACGGTGTGCTCCAGGGTAATTACGTCGGCATCGCCGGCTACGATGAGCGCCGGGGCCCTAATCCGGCGCAGCGCCGCCAGCGGAATGTTGGGCTGGAACACGTCGAGCAAAAACACTTTCCAGGCGTTTTGCTCGGCCGGGGTGGGGCGCGGGCGGCCCCGGTTTTCGCGGTAGCTGCGCTGCTGCTCCAGCCAGAGGGCGGGCGTGAGGGCCGTGGAATCGGGCGCGAGGTTGGCCCCCGTGGCCACCAGGCGCCGCACCTTGGCCGGGTGGCGCAGGGCCAGCGCTAGGGCGTCGATGCCGCCGTCGCTCCAGCCGATGACGTTGGCCGAGTCGATGCGCAGGCTGGTGAGCAGGGCCGCGAAGTCGTCGGCCATCTGCTCGAAGCTCAGCGAGTCGGCCGCGTCCACGGAGCGGCCCTGGGCGCGGCTGTCCGCGGCAATCACCCGGTAGCGGCGGGCGAAGTAGGCGATGTTGTGCTGGAAGGAAGCGATGCTGCCGCCGTTGCCGTGCAGCAGCAGCAGGGGCGGGCCCGCGCCGTAGGTTTCGTAGTACAGCTTGATGCCGCGCACGGCATGGTAGTGGCCCGCGGCGGGGTTGCGGCCGTAGGGCACGGCCTGGCCCGCGGCCAGCTGCGCGCCCAGCAGCAGGGCAAAGAACAAAAGGTAGCGTTGCATAGAGCCGGGGCGCGGGCGTGGGGCCCCGCGCCGCCAAAGCTAAGCCACTGCCCGCCGGCGCCCTAGCGGCGCAAAATGCGCTATGTTTGCTCGCTCCACTTTTCCCCTTTGCGCCATGCTGTTCGCCATTCTGCTGCCCGGTATTTCGATGATTTTCCGGGGCCACTTCCTCAAGGGCCTCTTGTGCGGGGTGCTGCACGTCACGCTCATCGGCTGGATTCCGGCCGCCATCTGGGCCGTGGCCTCGTACAACCAAGACCTGGCCGAAAAGCGCCACCGCGAAACGCTGGCCGCCCTGGGGCCGGGGGCGCGCGCTAGGGGGGCGCGGCGCGGGCCAGCG
>NZ_MDZA01000062.1 GCF_001816125.1 Hymenobacter coccineus
TCAGCGACCGTTCAGCGACCGTTCAGCGACCGTTCAGCGACCGTTCAGCGACCGTTCAGCGACCGTTCAACCGCGCGGACTCGCAGAGTCCACGCTACGCCGTGCTACAGCCCCAGCGCCAGCTGCTGGCCCACGGCTTCGGCCACCGGCACCAGGTTGGAAAGTGACACCCCTACCAGGCGCACGCCCTGCGGCACGGGCAGCAGCGCCCGCAGCAGCTCGTGGCTGATGGCGGTTAGCTGCTCAGCGCCGGCCACGGGGCCCGTCAGGCTGCGGCTGCGGGTAATCTGCTGAAAGTCGGCGTATTTCACTTTTAGTGTGGCGGTGCGGCCCAGCAGGCCGGCGCGCTCGCAGTGGGCCCACACCTTGGCGATGCAGGGCCCCAGGCCGTCGGCCAGTTCGTCGAACTCGCGCCGGTCGTTTTCAAACGTGGTTTCGGCGCCCACCGATTTGCGCTGGCGGTCGGCCACCACGGGGCGGTGGTCTTCGGCGCGGGCAATGGCGTAGTAGTAGCCGCCGGCCTTGCCAAAATGCTGGCGCAGCAGCGCCTCAGGCTGGGCGCGCAGGTCAGCTCCGGTGAAGATGCCCAGCCCGTTGAGCCGCGCCGCCGTGGCCGCCCCGATGCCGTGGAACTGCCCCACCGCCAACCCTTCCACGAACCCGGGGCCCTGGTGCGGCCGAATCACGAACTGCCCGTTGGGCTTGCGGTAGTCGGAGGCCAGCTTGGCCAGGAACTTGTTGTAAGAAATGCCCGCCGATGCCGTGAGCCCCGTTTTTTCCAGGATGCGGGCCCGGATTTCCGCCGCGAGGCGCGTGGCCAGGGGCTCGGCTTTCAGGTTTTCCGTCACGTCGAGGTAGGCCTCGTCGAGCGAGAGCGGCTCGATCAGCGGCGTGTACTCGGCGAAGATGGCGTGGATTTGCCGCGACACTTCCTTGTACACTTCGAAGCGTGGCGGCACGAACAGCAGCGCGGGGCACTTGCGCCGCGCTACCACCGCCGGCATGGCCGAGCGCACCCCGAACTGCCGGGCCTCGTAGCTGGCGGCCATCACCACGCCTCGCTCGCGGGCCCCGCCCACGGCCACGGGCTGCCCGCGCAGCGCCGGGTCGTCGCGCTGCTCCACGGACGCATAAAAGGCGTCCATGTCGAGGTGAATGATTTTGCGGGGTTCGGCAGGCACGTTAGAGAGAAGCGCAAAAGTACGGGCGCAGTTCCGGGGCCTGGGGCCCTACGGAGCCAACCGGTACGCGGTGCTGCGCCCTCCGGCAGCTTCCTTAACTAGGATGTTTTGCTCCACGAAGGTCTGGATGTCGCGCCCGGCGGTATCCTGCGAGCACTTGGCAATAGCCGCCCATTTCGAGGAAGTAAGGTTGCCTTCGAAGCCATCCAGCAGCAAATTGAGGAGCTTTTGCTGCCGGGCGTTGAACAGCGTGGCCGCATGCTGCTCCCAGAACCGGGCCTTTTCCAGCACCTTCGCCAGCGTCTGTTCCGTGGCAGCCAGCGCCCGGCCCAGGCAGCTCAGAAACCACTCCAGCCACGCCGTTATGTCTAACCCGCCGTGCTGGGCCGCTTCCAGCTGCGCGTAATACGCGGGCCGTTCCAGCCGGATTTGGGCCGACAGGCTGTAGAAACGCTGGGCTGTAGCATCGGCACGGGCCAGCTGCAAATCAGTAACAGCGCGGGCCAAGCGCCCATTGCCGTCCTCAAACGGGTGAATGGTAACGAACCACAGATGCGCTACCGCGGCCTTGAGCACCGCATCGAGGGTCTCCGGCCCATTAAACCATGCCAGAAAACGCTGCATCTCCGCGTCCACCGCACCCGCGTCGGGGGCCTCAAAATGCACCCGCTCCCGCCCCGCCGCGCCCGACACTACCTGCATGGGCCCCCGGCGGCCGGTACGCCACGCGCCGGTCTGGATGCGCTGCAAGCCGCTGCGGCCGGCCGGAAACAGGGCCGCCTGCCAGCCAAACAGCCGCTCGGCCGTCAGCGCCTGGCCAAACTGCTGGGTGGCGTCGAGCAGCATTTCCACCACGCCTTCCACCCGCCGTTCGGCCGGCACCAGCCCGCCCGCGTCCAGGCCCGCTCAGACGCTCCACAGCCGCATGCCCAGCCAGCCATAGCTGCCCAGCACCGCCACCAAAAAGCCCAGCCCGCCGTAGGTGAGCAACAGATACCAGGCCGCCAGTCGGCTGCGAAACTGATTAAACCGATAGAGCAGCAGTCCCAGCCCGGCCACTGCACATACGGTGAATACGAGTGGTGCCGCGAAGAGCAGCACCGATTCCGTGTTAACGATTCCTAAACTTCCCCAATGAACGGTCGCACTATTGCCGGCCCAAAGAGTGGCGGCAAAAGCCAGCGCGGCCGGCAGAGGCAACAGCCGGGGTAGCACTTGGGCCGAAGGCAGCCGCCGACGCAGGGCATACCCAAGCCAGATGAGCCCCGCCAGACCGGCCGTGACCACTAGCAGCGTGCTCAGCGCCAGCAGTACGGGCTGTAGCCACCACCAAAAGCCAATTTTTACTAAGTATTGGCCACGTGATTCCAGCACGCGATGGCCTTCGGTATCGCGAGTGAGCACAACGCTACCAACCGGCTCCGCTGGGCGGCGGAAGGTGCGCGGGCTAGTGGCCAGCAGCGTATCGGGCTTTCCTAGTAGCGGTAGCAGCAGCAGCAGGTTCCCCCGCCGCTCCAGGCTACCCCCACCCAGTATTTCATCCAGAAATTTGTACGTATTGCGAGGCGAGGCAAACCGATAGTGACCTAGGTAGGCCGACGCTTCGGTGGCATCCAGCGCCACTGAAGCGGGCAGTGGGCGGTGGGGTACCTGCCGCAGCATATACTGCCGCACCAGCCGCCCAATGGTAGCGGTACCAGGGTCAACATTGAACGATAATGCATAGCCCAGGCCCAGTTCACGGTTGTAGAGCATCGCCGAAGTAAAGCCTGGCAGGTAGCCGCCGTGCCCCTGAAAGACAAATCCACTTCTAACAATAGCCTCATTGCCGAGGCCGTAGCCGGTGGGCAGACCGCTCCGGGCAGCTAAGGTGCTATGCACCGTTTCCATCTCGCGTAGGCTGGCCGGCTGCACCAAGGCGGTGCCCTCGGCGGTGCGGCCATCGCGCAGGAAGAACTGCACGTAACGAGCTAGGTCGGCCGCGGAAGCATTCATCGAGCCAGCCGCGCCAGCGTAGATTTCGTGCGGTGGCTGCGGCTCGTAGTGCCCTGCGGTATAGATATACCCCTGCGCTAGCTGCGGCAGGGCAGCCGGGTGTTGGGTGGGCGTAGCGTCGGGCATGCCTAGGGGGCGCAGCAGATGCCGAGTCAAATACTGCTCGTAGGGTTGGCCGCTCAGCTTTTCGAGCAGGTAGCCCGCCACCTGGTAGCCGGGATTAGAATAGGCCGTACGCTCGCCGGGCCGCCAGCGGCAGCGCAGCTCGGGGCGGAATACCGCGACCTCAGCCACTCCCCGCAGAAGAGGGCCTTGATTGATAGTATGATTAGGCAGCATATCGTCGAAGCCCGCCGTGTGCTCCAGCAGGTGTACCACGCGCACCGGGTCGGTAGCTTCCCAGGGGTTGTCGATGGGCACTTCGGGAGCGATTTTGCGCACCTCGTCGTTGAGGTGCAACTTACCTTGCTCGATGAGTTGCAGCAGACCCAGCGCCACGAAGCTCTTGGTAATGGAGCCGATGCGAAACAGGGTGTGGGCCGTCACGGGCTGGTGGGTAGCCCTATTGGCCTCGCCCAGGCCGCCCGCAAATAGCACTGAGTCGCGGGTAGCGAGCACCAGCAGCAGGCCCGGAATTTGCTCCTTGGCCATCACGCGCCGGATGGAGTCGGTCAGTTCGGGCACGGAGCTGATAACGTGGCTGGCCCGCTGCGCCTGGGCCGGCCCACCGGCCGCGGTAGCCATCAGAAATAGCAGAAGTAGTTTTCTTAGCATGAGAGGGTTAAGAGTGCAAAAATTTCTCAAATGTATTCAGATACTGCAATGCTTCAGTGCTGGCAGAAGCCAGTTTATTTTTTCCGACAACGCGCATCGGCACAATGTTGCCAGGGCCGCCCAACCCCACCACCGCCCCGGCCGTACCTTTGCGGCCTATGAATCTGTTATCCGCCGAGAATATCTCGAAAAATTACGCTGACCGCTGGCTGTTTAAGGACCTGAACTTTGGCTTGCAGCTGGGGCAGCGCGTGGCCTTTGTGGGCATCAACGGCACGGGCAAAACCACGCTGCTGCGCGTGCTGGCCGGGCTGGAAATCCCCGATACGGGCCTGGTGAGCACCCGCAAAGGCATCCGGGTGACGTACCTGGGCCAGCAGCCGGTGTTCGACGAAAGCCTGAGCGTGGAGGAAACCATCTTCGCCAGCCAGAACGATACGCTCAAGGCCATTAAGGAGTACGAGCACGTCATCAACGACGCCAACCACAAGCCCGACGACCTCCAGCGCGTGCTCGAGCGCATGGACGCCCTGAACGCCTGGGACTACGAAGCCCAGGTGCAGCAGATTCTGGGCCGGCTGGGCATCCTCGGCGAGCTGCTGACGCGCAACGTGAGCATGCTTTCGGGCGGGCAGCGCAAGCGCGTGGCCCTGGCCCGGGTGCTGATTGAGGAGCCCGACGTGCTGCTGCTTGACGAGCCCACCAACCACTTGGACCTGAGCACGATTGAGTGGTTGGAAAACCGGCTTTCCTCCCCCACCCTCACGCTGCTGATGGTGACCCACGACCGCTACTTCCTCGACAAGGTGGCCAACGAAATCGTGGAGCTGGACAAGGGCACCATGTACCGCTACCAGGGCAACTACGCCTACTTCGTGGAAAAAAAGGCCGACCGCGAGATGCGCGAAGCCACCGAAGTGGAGAAGGCCCGCAACCTGTTCCGCAAGGAGCTGGAGTGGATGCGCCGCATGCCCCAGGCCCGCGGCACCAAGCAGAAGGCCCGCATCGACGCCTTCTACGTGACCAAGGAGAAGGCCAGCACCAACCTGAGCAAGCAGCAGATTGAGCTGAGCGTGAAAACGACCCGCCAGGGCGGCAAAATCATCGAGGCCGACCACCTCAACAAGAAGTTTGGCGACAACGTGGTGTTGGACGACTTCAGCTACGTGTTCAAGAAGAAGGACCGCATCGGCCTGGTGGGGCCCAACGGCGCGGGCAAGTCCACGCTGCTGAACATGCTCACTGGCAAGCTCCAGCCCGACTCCGGCACCATCGACGTGGGCACCACCACCGTGTTTGGCTACTACACCCAAACGGAGCTGGAATTCGACCCTTCGCAGCGCGTGATTGACATCGTGAAGGAGGTGGCCGAAGTAGTGGAGCTGGCCAACGGCGACGTGCTCACGGCCAGCCAGTTCCTCAACCTGTTCCTCTTCCCGCCGGCCCAGCAGTACACGCTGGTGAACAAGCTAAGCGGCGGCGAGAAGCGGCGCCTCCAACTGCTGCGCGTGCTCATCAAGAACCCCAACTTCCTGATTCTTGATGAGCCCACCAACGACCTGGACCTGGCCACGCTCAACATCCTGGAGGATTTCCTGCTGCACTTCGCCGGCTGCCTGCTGATTGTGAGCCACGACCGCTACTTCCTCGATCACCTGGCCGAGCACCTGTTTGTGCTGGAGCCCGGCGGAGCGGTGCTGAACTTCCCCGGCAACTACACCGACTACCGCGACTACCTGGAGGAGCGCGAAACCGAAGCCGCCCTCGAAGCCGAGGAGAAAGCCGCCAAGGCTGCCCGCGCTGCCGCCAAAGGGGCCCCCGCGCCAGTAGCCGCGCCCGCCCCGGCGGCTCCCGCCAAGCGCCGCGCCACCTTCGCCGAGAAGAAAGAATACGAGCAGCTTGAAGGCATCCTGGCCCAGCTCGAAACCGAGAAGCAGGCCATCACCGCCAACCTGAACGGCGGCGCCGGTACCCCCCAGGAGTTTGCCAACTGGGGCACCCGCCTGCAAGCCGTGGAGCAGGAGCTGGCCAAAAAAGAAGAGCGCTGGCTGGAGCTGGCCGAGCTGGTGTAGCCCCGCCGCGCCACCCGGTGGGGCCCCGGGCCAGGCACTGCGCCGCGGCCCCGGCCGCGTTCCTGACCAAGAGAAGAGCGACCCGCTTGGGGCCCCAGGGCTCCCGAGCGGGTCGCTTTTTTGGTACGCGGCGGGCCCTGGGGGCCCTGTTCCAGCCGGTGCCCCGGCGCCCGCTACTCCGCGCGCTTCTCGCCCACGAACACGTAGTGGCGGTGGAGCAGCGACCGGAACCCGAACAGCTCCGCGCGGTGGGCATGGGGGGTGCTGCTGCGCAGGCGACGCAGCCGGAGCCACTGCCAGGGCCACAGCAGCGCGGCCAGGGGCACGTAGAGCAGATCTTCCAGGTAGAAGGCGGTGTAGAGGACGCGCTTCAGCTCCACGCCGTGCACGTCGAAGAGGCGCTTGAGCTCCTGGTGCTGCACGAGCTGGTGGTTGCCTTCGTCGGGCTCGAACAGCAGCCGGAACCGGCGCACCCGCCCCGTGAACAGGTACGAGAGCCGGTCGCGCACGGTCAGGCAATTGTCGTTGCTGACCACCAGCAGGCCGCCCGGAGCCAGGCGCGCGGCGCAGCGGCCGATGAACTGCGCCGTGTTGCCGAAGCACATGATGCCGCTGATGGAGGTGATGACGTCGAAGGCCGGCTCGGCGGCGAAGGGAAAGTCCCGGCTGAGGTCGGTGGGCACGTAGCGCACGGGCGCGGGGCGGCGCGGCGGCGCGCACGTCGGCCCCCCAGCGCTGGGCCCCCGGGAAGTGCCGCCCCACCTGCGCCAGCAGCTCGCCCGCCCCGCACGGCAAATCGAGCCAGCGCAGCCCCGGCCGGTGCAGGGGCCCCAGGCCCAGCAAGTACGCCAGCACGGTGCGGTTGACGTGTTTTTGGGTGTTGCCCCGGGGCACGTCGGCCAGTAGAGCGGTGGGGGCGAGGGTGGACGAAGCGGGCATAGGCGGGCGCAAGCGTGGGGCCGGGCGGTACCCCGCGGCCAGTTTGAAGAACCTGTTCAAACAGGCCGTCATGCTGAGCTTGTCGAAGCATCTCTACCGCAGCAGTAACCCAATCAAAAGAGTTAGTTACGCGGTAGAGATGCTTCGACAAGCTCAGCATGACGGCCTATTCGAGTAGCCTTTTAGTGGGGCTAAGAACACAGCCGCCCCGCGGGAGTTTGCTAATTATGAAGAAAGGATGAATTTATTTACCGCCGGGCCCTTCCTTCCGCAGAGTTGATGAGTTCTGGCTGGTCGCCCGCCTCCGCCAAGCCCCGCCGTACCTTGGCGCCATGCTTGCCCTTCTCCCCCAAACGCCGGCCCAGGCGGTGGCGGCCGACGCTGCTTTGCGCCGCCTCCAGCCCACCGCCGACCAGCTGGCTGCTTTCCAAAAACAACTTGCTGAGCTGCACCGCCACCTCGACCCCACCCAGCGCGAGAAGCACGGCGAAAAGCACATCATCACCTTTCTGGAGCGCGTGACGGGGCCCCCGGTGCACCCCGACGCGCCCGTGCGCTACGGCAACAGCAAGGGCGACCGCGACCTGGTGCTGCACTTCGGCGACACCGCGGCCTCGCCCGTGGGGCTGATTATGGAGGTGAAGGGCAGCAAGAACACCCGCGAGATGCTCGCCCCCGACGGCCTCAACCGCAAGGCCTTCCAGGAACTGGTGTACTACTATTGCGAGGACCAGGCGGCCGGTGAAGCCGCCGAGCTGAGCCGCCTCATCGTCACGACCGGCTTCGAATGGTACATTTTTGACGCCCGCGACTTTCTGCGCCTGTTCGTGGCGGACAAGGCCTTCCACAAGCTCTTTCTCAAGTTCAAGCAGGGGGCCCTGCCGGGCACCAAAACCGACTACTTCTACGACCACGTGGCCGGCGAGCACCTGCGCGGCCTGGCCGGCGAGCTGCGCGCCACCTACGTGGACCTGCGCGCCGGCCTGCCCACCGCCCCGGGGGCCCTCGCCGACCTCTGGCGCATCTTCGGCCCGGCCTACTTGCTGAAGGAGTTCCCCAGCGCCCGGCCCGACCCCAACACCCTCAACCAGGAGTTCTACAACGAGCTGCTCTACCTCATGGGCCTCCAGGAGCAGGCCGTGGGCGGCGTGCGCCGCATTGGCCGCTGCCCCGAGGGAGAGCGCCAGCCGGGGGCCCTGCTCGAGAACATTCTCTACCAGATGGGCATCGGCCACGGGCTGGAGCTGGTGCCGCCCGCCGAGCTGGCCGCCTACGGCGACGACCCCGCCCGCCAGCGCGAGGAGGTGGCCCTCGCCCTGTGCCTGGTCTGGGTGAACCGCCTGCTGTTTCTTAAGCTGCTGGAGGGGCAGCTCGTGCGCTACCACCCGGGGCCCCACGCCGCCGATTTCCGCTTCCTCACCCCCGCCCGCCTGCCCGAGTACGACGAGCTGAACAAGCTCTTTTTTGGGGTACTGAACCGCCCGCCGGCCCAGCGGCCGCCCGACGTGCAGGCGGCCTTCCGCGAGCTGCCCTACCTCAACTCCTCGCTGTTTCAGCCCACCGCCCTCGAAATGCAGGTGCTCTACGCCAGCGCCCTAAACGACCGCGCCGGCCTGCGCCCCTTCCCCCAATCGGTGCTGAAGAAGCGCGGGGGCCCCCGCCCGCCCCCACCCCCGCCGACAAAACCCAGTGGCTGGCCCTGCCCTACCTGCTCGCCTTCCTCGACGCCTTCGACTTCGGCTCCGACCCCACGCCCCTCACCCGAACTTCCCAGGGCTCCCCCTCTCTTTTGGAGAGGGGGCCGGCCCCACAGGGGTCTCGTGAGGTTCCACCCGCCGGGGCCCCCAGCGCCCCCGCCCCGGAGGCCCCCGCCCCGGCCGCTGCTCTCGGCCGCCGTGCTGGGCCTAGTGTTCGAGAAGATCAACGGCTACCGCGACGGCTCGTTCTACACCCCCGGCTTCGTAACGATGTACATGGCCCGGCACACGCTGCGCCGGGCCGTGGTGCGGCGCTTCACCCAGGGCCCCGCGGCGGCGCGGTTCCCGGAGCTGGCGGGCTGCGCCAGCTGGGAGGAGCTGCGCGACAGCTTCCGCCGGGAGCGCCGGGCTGAGTACGCGGCTTGGTTTGATGGCCTTACCGTGCTCGACCCCGCCGTGGGCTCGGGCCACTTCCTGGTGAGTGCCCTTAATGAGCTGCTGGCCCTCAAGGCCGACCTGCGGCTGCTGCTCGACGCCGACGGCCGGCTCCTCGACTACACCCTGCGCGTGGAGCACGACGAGCTGGTGGTGCTCGACAACGCCACCGACGCCCCCGCCCGCTACCAGGTGGCCACCTACGACGCCGCCACCGGCCAGCGCACCGTGCCCGCCCAGGCCACCCGCCTCCAGGCCGCCCTCTTCCACCAGAAGCGGGCCCTGATGGAGCACGCCCTGTTCGGCGTCGACCTCAACCCCAACTCCGTCCGCATTTGCCGCCTCCGCCTCTGGATTGAGCTGCTCAAGCACGCCTACTACCGCCCCGACGGCGGCTTCCAGGCCCTCGAAACCCTGCCCAACCTCGACCTGAACGTGCGCGCCGGCAACTCGCTCGTGAGCCGCCACGCCCTGGGGGCCCCGCTGGGCCAGGTGTTCCGCACGGCGGGCATCACCGTGGAGCGCTACAAAAGCCTCGTGCACGAGTACTTCGGCGCCAGCGGCCAGGCCGCCCGCCAGCAGCTCGACGGGGCCCTGGCCGAGCTGAAGGCCAACGTGGGCCGCCGCATCAGCCAGGCCGACCCGTTCGTGAAAAAGGTGCGCGACGCCGAGGCCCAGGTGCTGCTGCTCGAAAACAGCCGCACCGACCTGTTCAGTAAGAAACTCGACGACGAGAGCTACGCCTTGGAGCTGCGCCGCCGCACCCTGCTCGTGGAGCAGCGCCGCCGCGAGCTGGCCGAGCACCAGCAGGGCGTGTTTTTCCAGCAGGCCTTCGAGTGGCGGTTCGAGTTTCCCGAGGTGCTGGACGACGACGCCCGCTTCCGGGGATTCGATGTGGTGCTCGGCAACCCGCCCTACATCCGCCAGGAGGCCTTTGCCGCCAGCAAGCCGTTCTTCAAAAAGCGCTTCGCCACCTTCGACAGCAAGGCCGACCTCTACGTGTACTTCGTGGAGCTGGGCCTCGACCTGCTGGCCCCCGGCGGCGAGCTGTCCTTCATTGCCCCCAACAAGTGGCTCAGCACCGGCTACGGGGCCCCGCTGCGCCGCTGGCTGCAAAGCACCCACGAGCTGGTGGAGTTCATTGACTTCGGCGACCTCTACGTTTTCCCCCAAACCAAGGCCTACCCCGCCATCCTCACCGTGCACCGCCGGGCCCCCACGGCCGCCAGCAGCTTCCGCGCGGCCCTGATTCCGCAGCTGCCGCCGCCGGCCCTGGAAACGCAGGTAGCTGCCCACGTGCGCACCGTGGCCCAAAGCAGCCTGGCCGACGCCGGCTGGACGCTGGCCGACGACGACAATCACGCGCTGCTGGCCAAGCTGAAAGCGGCGGGCCGGCCGCTGGGCGAATACGTGAGCAAGAATATCTACCGAGGAATTTTAACGGGCCTCAACCCGGCGTTTGTCATCAAGCCCGAAGTGCGCGCCCGCCTCATCGCCGAAGATGCCCGCTCGGCCGAAATCATCAAGCCCTTTTTGGCGGGCCGCGACGTGAAGCGCTACCGCCAGCCCCGCAACGAAAGCTACCTGCTGCTGCTGCCCAGCGGCTGGACGCGCAAGCAGCTCGGCTGGCAGCGCAACGCCCGGGGCACCTACGCCGTGGCCCCCATCACGCCCAAGTTCCCCACACCCTGGGATGCGCTGCTGGCCCATTACCCGGCCGTGGCCAACTACCTGCTGCCTTTTGAAGCAGCTGCCACCGTCCGCACCGACCAGGGCAATTATTGGTGGGAGCTGCGCGCCTGCGATTACTACGGCGAGTTTGAGAAGCCGAAGATTATGTGGAAGGAAATTGCCACTTACCAGGAGTTCGCGCTTGACATGGACGGTAACTACTCGAATAACAAGACCTTTTTTATTCCCAGCGACGACCTGTTCCTATTAGGTGTCCTCAATTCGGCGCCCGTTTTTTACGTCTTGCAGCAGATTACCACCAAGATGAAGGACAACGCCATGGCGATGCAGATTCCGCAGGTGTCGCAAATCCCCATCCCCACCGCCACGGCCGCGCAGCAGGCCGAGGTAGGGGCCCTGGTCGAAACCATCCTGGCCGCCCGCGCCGCCGATGCCACCGCCGACACCGCCGCGGCCGAAGCCGCCGTCGATGCCCTGGTCGCCGCCCTCTACGACCTCACCCCCGCCGAGGCCGCGCACCTCGCCCGCCCCGCCGCCACCGCCTAAGCCCGGGCGGCGAGCCCCCGGATTCCTATTCAACGCATTGTATACCAAGAACCTAGCACCTATTTGCGTTTATGGCACCACGGTGTAGAGACGCATCCTTGCGTCTCGTCCACGGTGTAGAGACGCATCCTTGCGTCTCCGTGACGCGT